>DATKCC010000219.1:0-5776 GCA_035513375.1 Thermoanaerobaculia bacterium
CGAGGCCTGGCCGCCCGAGGTACCGGACCTCTACGCCGGCGAGCCGATCGTGGTTGCGGCGCGCCTGCCGTCGGCCGTGGCCGGCGCCGAGGTCGAGCTCTCCGGCCTGGTCGGCGGGCGCCCCTGGCGAGCCGTGCACCGCCTGGACGCCGGTACGGGGCGGCCGGGGATCGCCAAGCTCTGGGCGCGCCGGAAAATCGCCGCGCTCGAGAGCCTCACGCTCGACGGGGCCTCGCCCGAAGAGGTCCGACAGGAGGTGGTCGAGGTTGCTCTGCGCCACCACCTGGTCTCCCGCTACACCAGCCTGGTCGCGGTCGACGTCACCCCGGCGCGACCTGCGGACGCCCCGGTCCTCGCCCGCAGGCTGCCGGTCAACCTCCCGGCGGGTTGGGACCACGAGCGGGTCGTGGGCACGCTGCCGCAGGGGGGCACCGGGGCCCGGCTGTTGCTGGCGCTGGGACTGGCGCTGTTGACAGCAGCGGCGCTCCTGGCGATCCGGATCCCCCACCCCGGCCGAGACAGAGCTCGGCCGCTTCAAGATGTCGGTGGCGAGCACGAGGGGAGGGGCTCGTGAGCCGCGTCGTGCTGCGCCGTGGGGTCATCGGGCTGGTGGCCCTGGCGGGCCTCGCCCTCTCCGCCCGCGCCGCCTGGATCCCGGCCAAGGCCGGGCTCGCCCAGGCCCTCTTCCACCGCGCCTGGGAGCTGGCGCTGGAGGGCGAGGCCCGCCCGGCCCCCTGGCCGGGGGCCGACACCTGGCCGATGGCCCGTCTCACGGCGCCGGCCCGGCGCCACTCCGTCTACGTCCTCGCCGGGGCGAGCGGCCGGACGCTGGCTTTCGGACCGGCCCACGTCGCCGGTACCGCCCGGCCGGGAACCCTAGGCAACACCGCTATCGCCGGCCACCGGGACACCCACTTCGCGTTCCTCAAGGAGCTCGAGGTGGGGGAGGAGCTGGTGCTCGAGCTCCCCGACGGCGGCGTCCACCGCTATCGGGTGGCCGCCGGCCGGGTGGTCCACGAGAGCGAGACGTGGGTGCTCGACCCGCCGGCGGCGCCCGGCGCCGCCCGGGTCCTCACCCTCATCACCTGCCACCCCTTCGACGCCGTCGTCCCCGGCGGCGCCATGCGCTACGTGGTCGCCGCTTACGGGACCCAATCGGGGGGATCAAGAGCTCCCTCTCCCCCAGCGGGGGGAGAGGGTCGGGGTGAGGGGGGAGAATCCGTGCTAGGGATCGAACCCGTCTCGGTCGAACAGCCCGGGAAGCTCGTCGACCCCCGGCGCGGCCCCCTTGAGCACATAGCTCTTCTCGATCCCCGTCGAGAGCTGGCGGATGGTGATCTCCACCCGTGAGGTGGTGAATTTCACCAGGGTCGGCCAGAGCTTGCCGTTCGGGCGCGGTCCGACGATCCGCAGGAACACCTCCGAGCGGCCGGGCAGGGCGCCGGAGACGCACTCGGTCTCGGGGATGCAGTCGGCCTCCTTCTTGCCCAGGCGGGTCTCGCCGCCGGCGACGATCTTCACCTTGAAGGCGAAATCGGGGAAGACGGTGCTGTTGAAAAACCCGGCGTCGGGCGGGTCGAGGAAGGGCGCCATGCCGTTCGCGAAGAGGGTGGAGAGGCGGCCGAAGAAGGCGTAGACCTGGGGGTTCTCACAGATCCCGCCCTCGCCGCCGGTGCCGCAGAGGCCCCGGAGGGTGCCGATCACCTTCCCCTTGTTGTTCACCGCCAGCGAACCCGAGGAGCCGGGGCCGATCCCGCCGAACAGGGTCTCGGTGCTGTAGAAGTTCTCGTTGTTGATACACGCGGGGCCGATCCGGTGGCGGGAGAAGACCTGCAGGAAGCCGCCGGGCAGGGAGACGTCGTTGATCACCGTCCCGTTGGATCCCGCTCCGGGATCGGCGTCGAACGGCAGGAACCGGGCCTTCGGCGGCAGCCCGGCGAGCTCGAGGAGGGTTCCGTCCGCCGGCTCGTAGGTGATGAGGAAGGTGGCGCCGTCCACGCGGTCGAAGTTGGGGTCCTGGGCCGGGTCGCCGCACGATTTGTTCCAGAGGCGGAAGAACGTGACGGCGGTTGCCGCCACCTTGGCGTCCGGGATGCAGTGGTTGGCGGTGAGGAAGAGGGCACGGTCGGTGTTGGGGTCGGTGTCCTCGAGGAGCCCGCCCGAACAGATGAAGCCGCCCCCATCCCTGACGAAGAAGATCCTCGCCACGGCCTCCTTGATGGCGGTGACCGTGGCCGGAAAGTCCTCCTCGGCGCAAGGGACGGTGACGAAGCAGTGGTTGGTCTTCTCCGAGACCCCCGGCCCGGTGACCGGCCGGCCCCGGTCGTCGAGCTCGACGAGCTCCAGCACCCGGTCGAGGGTGAAGCGGGTCTCGGCTCCGGGGGAGAGCCCGGCGGCCGGGATCTCCGCCTCGAGCCACAGGCTCTCGCCGTCGGCGATCCCGGTCCAGAGGCTCCCGGAGCCGTCCAGGCCGGCGAGGTAGACCTCGGCCGCGGCGCCCCCCGGAGCGTAGGTCCACAGGCGCGCCCGGTCGGGCAGGGAGACCGAGCTCAGGTGGAGCCGCAGCCCGTGTGCACCTTCGACGCGGACCTCGCCGCTCCACACCAGGCCGCCCCGTTCGGAGCGGGTGACCAACCCCCCGGCGAGGGGGAAGGGGGTGGGCCGCAAGAGGTCGGCGGCGCTCAGCCGGACCTCCCGGGAGTTGACCAGCGCCCGGGAGAAGCCGTTCTGGGTCGGGACGTTACCCGCGAGGTTGTAGCTCGCGAGTGCCTCGAGGGCGTCCGGCGCCGCGTGGATCGCCGGAGCCATGGCCTCGACGGGCGCGGCCCTCAAGGCGAGCCCGACCCGGGACGGAGCGTCGGCGGCGGCCGACTGCGTAAACAAAGCGTAAAACACGAAGATGCTTCCGATGCTTGTGTAGACACGTCGCACGATCCCACCTCCCATGGTCGTTGGCCGAGCTGATCTCGATACTGTAGATGATGGACGGACTGAAACCGCCTCTTTCCCACGCCTCTCGGAGGAGCCTCTGCTAGCATCCTCCTCCACGACTCTGAGGAGGAAGGTCCATGGCCGCCCTGAAGAAGCGTCCGACGAGCACGATCCTCGGCCTCGCCGCCGCCCTGGTGCTGGCGGCTTCGCCTCCGCCCGCGGCCGGCCAGCAGGACTTCAGCCAGGTCGAGATCCAGGCCCACGCCGCGGGCGCCGGCGTCTGGATGCTGGCCGGGGCCGGCGGCAACATCGGCGTCTCGGCCGGCGCCGACGGGGTCTTCCTGATCGACGATCAGTACGCGCCGCTGACCGAGAGGATCCGCACCGCGGTGGCGGCGATCGACCCGGGGCCGATCCGCTTCGTGCTCAACACCCACTGGCACGGCGACCACACCGGCGGCAACGAGAACCTCGGCAAGGCCGGCACCCTGATCGTCGCCCACGAGAACGTCCGCGAGCGGATGAGCGTCGAGCAGCTCATGGCGCGGTTCGACCGCACCGTGCCGCCGTCGCCGAAGGCCGCGCTCCCGGTCGTCACCTACACCGACGCCGTCACCTTCCACTGGAACGGCGACGAGATCCATGCCTTCCACGTCCCCCCGGCCCACACCGATGGTGACTCGATCGTCCATTTCCGCAACGCGAACGTGCTCCACATGGGGGACATCTACTTCGCCGGCGGCTACCCCTTCGTCGACCTGGGGAGCGGCGGGTCGGCCCGGGGCGTCCTCGGCGCGGTCGAACGGGCCCTGGAGCTCGCCGACGCCGAGACCAGGGTCATTCCCGGCCACGGTCCGCTCTCCGACCGCTCCGGGCTCGCGGCCTACGCCGAGATGCTCCGGGCGGTGGTCGGCCTAGTCGAGGCGCTCGTCGGCCAGGGCAAGAGCCTCGAAGAGGTCCAGGCGGCCAAGCCCTCTGCCGCCCACGACGAGACCTGGGGCGGCGGCTGGATCGGCCCTGACGACTTCGTAGCTACGATCTACCAGAGCCTGACGGGCGAGTAGGGCGCGGGCCGGCAGGTGGGCGCCCGTCCTTCGGTCGGAGCTCTTGCCTGCGAACGGTCGGCGGCCTATCCTGGAAAAGATGGCGGAGATCACCGGCGCGCTCCCGATTCCCGATCACTTCGATCCCGACCGGGTGGGCGAGGTGTGGCGGGTCGAGTACGCGGGGCTAGCAGCGGCGGCGCGCCGGTGGGCGCAGGAGCATGGCGTCCGGCCGGCCGAGGCCGACGAACGGCGCCTCTGCCTGCTCCTGGTCGACGTCCAGAACACCTTCTGCATCCCGGGCTACGAGCTCTTCGTCGCCGGGCGCTCGGGGCGCGGCGCGGTCGAGGACAACGTTCGCCTCTGCCGCTTCCTCTACCGCAACCTCGGCGCGGTCACCGTGGTCCGCGCGACCCTGGACACCCACACGCCGTTTCAGATCTTCCACCCGGCGTTCTGGATCGACGAGCAGGGCGAGCACCCCGAGGCGCTGACCGCGATCCGGGTCGAGGACGTCGAGCGCGGGCACTGGCGGGTCGACCCCCGAGCGGCGCAGAGCCTCGGGTACGACGCCCGCGATGAGCTCGACGCCTACGCTCTCCATTACGTCCGGCGGCTCGCCGAGGCCGGGAAGTACGACCTCATGATCTGGCCCTACCACGCGCTCCTCGGAGGGCCGAGCCACGCGCTGGTGTCGGCGGTCCACGAGGCGGTCTTCTTCCACTCGATCGCCCGCTCGTGCGAGACCCGCTACGAGATCAAGGGGGACCGGCCCCTGACCGAGCACTACTCGGCCCTGCGCCCCGAGGTGACCCGCGACCACCGCGGGCGGCGGATCGCCGCCGAGAACGCGCAGCTCGTCGAGACCCTGCTCGAATACGACGCCGTGGTGGTCGCCGGCCAGGCGAAGAGCCACTGCCTGGCCTGGACGATCGAGGACCTCCTGGGCGACATCCGCGAGCGCGATCCGGAGCTCGCCCGCAAGGTCTACCTGCTCGAGGACTGCACTTCACCGGTGGTGATCCCGGGGGCGGTCGACTTTACCGAGGAGGCCGACCGTGCCTTCGCCCGCTTCGCCGAGGCCGGGGTGCACGTCGTCCGCTCGACCGACTCCCTAGCCGACTGGGCGGGCTTCTGAGCGCTCGGACCGCTCAGCTCCGCCCTGCCTCCTGGAAGCGGAAGAACGCGGCGGCGAGGGCGCCGCCGGCGAGGGGCGCGACCACGTAGAGCCAGAGCGAGCCCCAGGAGCCGCCGGCCCGGAGGGCGTGGAGGGCGGTGGGGCCGACCCCGACCGCCGGATTGAAGGCGGCGCCGGAGATCGGCCCGACCGCCCAGGCGCCGACCATCACGGTGAAGCCGATCGCCAGGCCGTAGAAGGAGTTGCCGTGGGTCGCCGCGGAGACCGCGGAGCTGAGCACCACGAGGACGAGGGCGAAGGAGAACAGCACCTCGGCGCCGGCCATCGCCCAGAGGCCGACCTCCGGCCCGGGAGCCGGGGCGAAGGTCTCGGCGACGAGTCCCAGGACCGCGAGCGCCCCAAGGAACGCCCCGACCACCTGGGAGACCCAGTAGGCCAGCATGTCGCCGGCGCTCAGCTTGCCGGCGAAGAACACCCCCAGGGTGACCGCCGGATTGTAGTGGCCGCCCGAGACGTGGCCGCCCATGTAGACCATCACCATCAGCACCGAGCCGATGGCGAGCGGCGCCATCGCCGTTGCCTGGATGGTGGTGAGGCCGATCGTGAGGACGAGGAAGAACGTACCGACGAGCTCGGTCAGGTAGCGGTGCATGGCGGTCCCTCC
>DATKCC010000220.1:0-6681 GCA_035513375.1 Thermoanaerobaculia bacterium
TCGCCGGCGATCGACGAGCCGGCCGAGGAGGGAGTGCACTAGCGCCGGCCGACATGCCTCGACCGGCGCCGCTTCCCTGACGTGACCACGATCCCTCCCGACCTCCGCGACCAACTGGTCTATCTCGACGGGATCGGGTACCGCGAGCTGTACCTGCCGGGGGATGGCGCAGCCGGCAGCGAGCCGGCGCCGGCCGGTCCGAAGCCGCCCGCGGCCCCTCCCGCCGGCTCCTCTCCTGCCGCCACTCCCGAGGAGCGAGCCGCAACCCTCGCGGCCCTGGCCCGTGAGGCCGCGGCGTGCGAGAGGTGCCGCCTGTCCCAGGGCCGCGCTCACGTCGTCTTCGGCGCCGGCGACCCGGACGCGGACCTGATGTTCATCGGCGAGGGTCCCGGGGCCGAGGAGGACCGCCAGGGCCTGCCGTTCGTGGGTCCGGCTGGGGAGCTCCTCAACAAGATCATCCAGGCGATCGGCCTCACCCGCGAGCAGGTCTACATCGCCAACGTGGTCAAGTGCCGGCCGCCGGGCAACCGGGACCCGCAGCCCGACGAGGCCGCCGCCTGCCGCCCCTTCCTCGAGCGCCAGATCGAGCTGGTCCGACCGAAGGTCATCGTCGCCCTCGGGCGGGTTGCGGCCCAGGCGCTCCTGGGCACCGACCAGCCGCTCGGCCGGATGCGGGGCCGCTGGTTCGCGGTCCAGGGGGTCCCGGCGATGGTCACCTACCATCCGGCCGCCCTGCTCCGCAACGCCGCCTGGAAGCGCCCCACCTGGGAGGACATGCAGGCTGTCCGCGACCGCCTGGCTGGCGTATGATCGATCCCTGAAGCGCGCGCGTCGCCTCGCTGCGACCTGCACCCTCTATTGACGGCGGCGCTCGCCGAGGCCATGAAGAGCGCCGTCCTTTCCCTCGGCCCCGTGGTTCCCTCCCCCCGGGAGCTGATCGAGCGGCTCCGGGACCTCCCGGGCGCGGACGGCTCGCCGCCTGCGGGCGAGCCCAGCTTCGTTCTTGCGTTCCTGCCGCCGGCGGACCAGCTTCCGGCCACCCTCGCCGCGCTGGCGGCAGCCTTCCCGGGCAGCCTCCGGTTCGGCTGCGAGGCGGTCACCCAGTTTGCCGGCGACGGCGTGACCGGGCAAGGGAGCCTCCAGCTCTTCTGGTTCGAGCGACCGGAGCATCGGGTGGAGGTGACGGCGATCCACGGTGCACGCGGCCGCGACCTCGAGCCGGAGGCCGTGGCGCGGGCGGTAGCGGCGCTCGACGGCGCCGACGCCGCCTTCCTGTTGAGCGACGGCCTGCGGTTTCCGGCCTGGCAGCTCCTCGACGCCTTGCGCGATGGGCTACCGCAGCCGGCGCTGCCGGTCGTGGGCGGCCTCGCCTCGCAGGTCGAGCCGATCGAGGAGGCCGGCGCGCGGGTCTTCGTGGGCGAGGAGGTGCTCGACTCGGCGTGCCTGCTCGCGGCCTTCCACGGCATCGAGATGGCGGTCGAGGTGGTCCGGGGCTGGGATCCGGCGAGCCCGATCTTCACCGTGACCGGCGCCCGTGACGACGTCCTCTACTCGATCGACGGCGAGCCGGCGGCCTCCTGGTACCGGAGGTTCTTCACCGTCGACGGCGAGCTCGCGCCGATGCCCGAGTCCGCCCACCGCTTTCCGCTGATCATCGAGGGCCCGCGGCCCGAGCGCCGGGACCTCTACCGCTCGATGAAGACCTTCGACGACCCGCCCGGAGCGGTGACCTTCTGGGGCGACCTCGAGCCGGGCGATCAGGTGCGGCTGGGGATGGGCAACGACGCCTCGCTGCTACGGACCGCGGGGCGGCTGCAGGCGGCCCTGGCGCCGGAAGCCGCGGTGCTCTACTCCTGTGTCGGCCGCGAGGTGGTCCTGGGTGCGCTCGCCGCAAGGGAGGCCTCGACTATCCAGTCCGCCCTCCCCGGCGCCTCCCTCGGGGGGTTCTTCACCTTCGGCGAGATCGGGCCGGCGGCCGGGGGCGGCGGCCTCGCCTTCTACAACCAGACGGCAGTCCTCGCCCTGCTGCGGGAGCGCCTCGCGTGACCGGCGGCGAAGTCGAGAGCGCGATCCTGCGCAACCTCCTCGGCCACACCACGCGGGCCTACGAGGAGCAGGTCCGCGCGCTCTCTCGGGAGAAGGAGCTCGCCCAGGTGACCCTCGCTTCGATCGGCGACGGGGTGATCACCACCGACAGCGCCGGGCGGGTGCGATTCCTCAACCCGGTGGCCGAGGTGCTCACCGGGTGGTCCGCCGTCGCGGCCGCGTCGCGGCCGCTCGCCGAGGTCTTCCCCCTGGTCGACGAGGTGAGCGGGCTCGCGGCGCCGGTCGACGTCGCCCAGGCCCTCGACCGGGGCCAGCCCCACGACCCGGAGCGCCGGATGATCCTGCTGCGCCCGGACGGCCAGCGCTTCGCGGTCGAGCACTCGGCGGCTCCGATCCGTGGCGGCGACGGGCCGACCATCGGCCTGGTGATCGTCTTCCAGGACGTGACCGACCACCGTCTGCTCGCCCTCCAGCTCGCCCACCAGGCGACCCACGATCCCCTGACGGGCCTGCTCAACCGCCAGGCCTTCGACGACCACTTGCAGGCTCTCCTGAGCGGCGGCGCGGGCAGCGAGAGCCACCACTGCCTGCTCTACATGGACGTCGACCAGTTCAAGCTGGTCAACGATACCTGCGGCCACCTGGCGGGCGACGAGCTCCTGCGGCGGATCGCCATCCTGCTGGTGGAGGAGGTGCGGGACGGCGACCAGGTGGCCCGCCTCGGCGGCGACGAGTTCGGCGTGCTCCTGCCCGGGTGCCCGCTCGGCCCGGGGCGCAGGATCGCCGAGCGGATCCACCGCGCGATCCACGCCTCCCGCTTCGCCTGGCAGGAGAAGAGCTTCGGGGTCGGCGTGTCGATCGGTCTGGTCCCGATCGAGCCGGCGGCCGACAGCCTGGCCCAGGTCCTGTCGGCCGCCGATCACGCCTGCTACGTGGCCAAGGAGAAGGGGCGCGACCGGATCCAGCTCTACCAGCGCGACGACGCCGAAGTGATCCGCCGGACCGACGAGATGAACTGGGTGGTGCGGATCCACAAGACCCTGGAGGAGGGGAGGTTCCGGCTCTACGCCCAGCCCATCCGGAAGCTCCCGGTGGGGGCCCCGGAGCCCCAATTCTTCGAGGTCCTCCTGCGGATGGTCGATGAGGACGGGGAGGTGCTGGCGCCCACCCCCTTCGTGCGCGCCGCCGAGCGCTACGGCCTGATGCGGGACATCGACCGCTGGGTGGTCGAGCGGGTGCTCGAGCTGCTCGAGGCCCAGCCGGCCAGCTACCTCGCCGGGCTGGGCACCTGCGCGGTCAACCTGTCGGCGGTGTCGGTCTCCGATGAGTCCTTCCTGGAGTTCGTCCGCGCCGAGCTCGAGACCCGCTCGGTGCCGCCCGAGAAGCTCTGCTTCGAGATCACCGAGACCGCCGCGGTCGGCAACCCCGCCCAGGCCCAGCGCCTGATCGGGGTGCTCTCGGACCTCGGCTGCCGATTCGCCCTCGACGACTTCGGCAGCGGCATGGCCTCCTACGCCAAGCTCAAGGCGCTGCGCGTCAGCTTCCTGAAGATCGACGGCGCTTTCGTCCGCGATCTCAACCACAACCCCCTCGACCGGGCGATGGTCGAGTCGATCAACCAGATGGCCCACGTCCTCGGCATCGAGACCGTGGCCGAGGGGGTGAGCGGCGCCTCGCTACTCGAGCGGCTCGAAGCCCTGGGAGTCGACTACGCCCAGGGCTTCGGCGTCGAGCTGCCGCGGCCGCTCGAGCAGATGCTGGTCACCGCACCTTCGCCGACTCCTCGGCAGCGGTCTCGGCTGGGAGCGGCAAGTAGCCGTCCTTGACCACGATCCGCTGCCCCTCCTGGGAGAGGACGAAGGCGATGAGCTCCCGCACCAGTGGGTCGGGAGGCTGGTTCGGGGCCTTGTTGACGTAGACGTAGAGGAACCTCGCGAGGGGGTACTCGCCTGCGAGAACCGCCTCCGTGTCGGTGCCGTAGTAAGGCGCTCCCTTCTCTCCGGCGAGGGCCAGGGCCTTGACCCCGGAGGTCTTGTACCCGATGCCGCTGTAGCCGATCCCTGCGAGGTCCCCGGTCACCCCGTTGACCACCGACGCCGAGCCGGGCTGCTCCTTGACCGTGTCCTTGAAATCGCCGTCGCAGAGGGCGTTCTCTTTGAAATACCCGTAGGTCCCGGAGGCGGAGTTCCGGCCGTAGAGGCTGACCGGCCGGCGGGCCCAGTCGCCGCCGAGGCCGGCATCGCCCCAGGTGGTGATGTCCTCGGCGTGGCCGCAGGTCCGGGACTTCGAAAACAGGGCGTCCACCTGGGGGATGGTCAGCCGCTCGAGCGGATTGTCCCGGTGGACGTACACCGCGAGGGCGTCGATTGCCACCCGGATCCGGGTCGGCTGATAGCCGAAGCGCTCCTCGAAGGCGTCGACCTCGGAGGGCTTCATCTCACGGCTCATCGGCCCGAGCTGGGCCGTCCCTTCGATCAACGCCGGCGGCGCGGTCGATGAGCCCTTGCCCTCGATCTGGATGCGCACGCCGGGATACTCCCGGCGAAAGCCCTCGGCCCACAGGGTCATCAGGTTGTTCAGGGTGTCCGAGCCGACGGAGCTCAAGCTGCCCGAGATGCCGCTTGCCCGAGTGTAGGTCGGCAGCGCTGGGTCGACGGCGACGGCGCCCTCGCCCTGGGCGGTGTCGCCCGCATCGGCGGCGGGTACGGCTCCGGTGTCGGGAGCGGTCGGTTCGGCGGTTTCCTCCTCGGCGGGAGCGCAACCCGCAGTGGCGAGCACCAGCGTTGCGAGCACCGCGAGCGGGGCCAGGGCGGGCGAATTCCATCGACGGGTCATCTCGTTCCTCCAGTTGGATCGGTCGGCACCGAGCGGCAGGCTCGGGCTGGGGTACGCCGATTCGGACGGCTCGGAGCACCCGGGTCGCCGGCAGCTCGCGATCATCATGCATCAGCGGTGTGACAGCCGGGGGGTCCAGGGGTGACAGCCGTTTGACAGAGCCCGCCGGCCCCGGGGCGGTGCTATTCTCAGCGTTCACTCCATGGCCGTCGAACCCTCAGCCGTCACGGACTCCACGTCCCGGCCGGACCCCGCCGTCGCCGACCGGGAGGAGATCCATCTCAAGCTCCTCGGCAGCCTCAGATCCTCGGGCGACGGCGGCGAGCTCGGGGTAGTGCGCCGGATCGCTACCTGGATCGAGTCGCCGCGGGTGCTCGCCGAGATCGCGGACCACGCGCCCTGGTTCGAGGACTTCGGCGTCAAGGAGGCCTTCGTCCGTAACGAGTACACGCCGGAGGAGATCCGCGCGCGTTGTGCCCGGGCGGTCGGCGTGCTCGACCTGCTCCGCGAGCTCGACGGCCCGGGCCTCTCGGAGCGCGAGCGCCACGAAGTACAGGACCAGGCCCGCTCGCTGATCCGCACGCTGCCGCCCGGAGATCGGGACCAGGTCCGGAGACGGGCGCGAGAGCTCTCGGCCTCGCGGGAGGCTCCCGAAGAAGACGGGGTGGTGGCGGCGGATCCGGAGGTCCACGCCGCGGCGGGCGAGGAACCGCGCCCGCCGCGCCCGGTGATGCGGTTCAGCGCGCTGCCGGCCGGGGAGATCCGCCTGGAGGAGGGTCGCTCGGTAGCGCTCTCGGTCCTGCCGCTCGAGCGCAAGGTGGCCCTGGCCCGAAGCTCCCGAGACCTGGCGGTGCTTCAGGTGCTGTCGCTCGAGACCGCCGACGAGACCCGGCTGGCGTTGCTCGGCAACCCGTCGCTGGGCGACCGGTTGGCGGCGAACCTCGCGCGCACCTCCAGCCCCCGCGTCGCGCGGGAGATCTACCGCCACCGGCGTCTATTCCAGCGGCCGATGGTCCGGCGCGCCCTGCTCGAGAGCCCGAACGTACCGTCGGCGGCGCTGGTCGAGGTGGTGAGCTCGATGGGCGACCTGCGGGGCCTGCTCGGCCTGACGCAGAACCCGAAGATCCGCTCGATCGAGGTCAAGGCGCGGGCGCGGATGCGGCTCACCGCTCTCTTCCGGGGCCTGGGCTCGGCCGAGAAGATCGCCACCGTCCAAGTCTCCGGCCGGTCGCTGCTCAAGGCCCTCTGGGCCGACTTCTTTCGCGACGAGGAGCTGGTCCTTCGCTGCCTGCGGGAGTGCCACCTCGACAAGGGCCTGGTGGTCGAGATCGCGCGCAGCTCGATCGCCCCGCGCCGGGCGCTCAAGCTGATCGGCGAGACCCCGAGCCTCGCCTCGCCCTACGAGGTCCGCCTGGCCCTGGTCAACAACCCCAAGACCCCGCGTTCGCTGGTGCGCAGGATCCTCCCCGGCCTCACCGCCGAGGACCGTCGGGCGGCCGAGCCCCTCGCCGACGTCTCGTAGAGCGAAGCTGGCGGTTGGCGGTGCCACCGCCCCTCGTAGGGTGGGCCTTGGCCCACCGGTGAACGCGGAGGGGCTCGCCAAGGTAACGGAGGGCGGAGGACCGGTGGGCCAAGGCCCACCCTACGCTTCCATAACGGAGGGCCGGTGGGCCAAGGCCCACCCTACGAATCCATAAGCCGCAGGGCCGGCTCGGAAGACCCGATCCGGTTGTAGGGGAGGAGCTCGTCTCCTCCCGGGGTGGGGGTGCGGGGCCCGGATCAATACGCCGCGAGCAGCCT
>DATKCC010000221.1:0-3819 GCA_035513375.1 Thermoanaerobaculia bacterium
GGTGGGCGACGTTCGCGACCTGCTGGAGGCTCCGGTCCCGCCGGATCTCCACCATCATCGCCCCGCTCGCGAAGACCAGCCCGTCGACCCGCATCCCGCCCGACTTCGGCAGCCGCCAGCGGACGTCGTCGATGCGCTCCACCTCGAGCATCGGACCCCCCGTTCAAATGTCGAGCACCAAACGCCCGAACCAGCCCCCGCTACCGCCCTCCTCTTCGCGCACCTCGAGCTCGTGGTAGGTCACCCCCTTGACCTGGATCTTCAAGGCGTGCCGCTCCTCGTCGTAGGGTTCCCCCCGGGCTCGTGCCACGAGTCGGAAGCCCTCCAGCCCTTCAGCGATCTCGACCGTGGCCTCCCGGAACAGGAGCCCGTCGACCTCGAAGCGATAGACCAGCTCGCCCAGCCACTCGACCATCAGGGAGTCGAGGTCCCCCGCCGCGACCTCGAGCTCCAGCTCCTCGGCCGGCTCGACCTTCTGCGGGTCGGTGACGGTGTCGGTGAAGGCGACCAGGGCCTCGGCGAAGAGCGCCTCGCGGGTCGGAGCCCGGAGCTCGATCGCGACGTCCGCGGTGTGGCTTGTGAACTCGTGGGACACGGCGGCTAGGATACGGCACATGGAACGCGAAGAGCTGCTCGAGGTCGCCCGCGGCGACCGCCCGGCGGACAGGGTGCTCGCCGGAGCGAAGCTGGTCAACGTCTTCTCGGGCGAGGTCCTCGAGACCGAGATCGCGCTCGCCGGGGGCCGGGTTGCCGGGGTCGGGAGGGGGTACGAGGCAGCCGAGCGGGTGGACCTGGGCGGACGCTACGTCGCTCCGGGGCTGATCGACGCCCACGTCCACGTCGAGAGCTCGCTCGTCCGCCCGGCCGAGTTCGCCCGGGCGGTCGTGCCGCGGGGCGTGACGACCGTCGTCACCGACCCCCACGAGATCGCCAACGTCTGCGGCCTCGAGGGAATCCGGTTCATGCTCCGGGACGCCGAAGGCGTGCCTCTCGAGATGCTGGTCAACGCCTCCTCCTGCGTCCCCGCCACCCACCTCGCGACCGCTGGAGCCGCCCTCGACGCCGGCGACCTCGCCCAGCTCCTCTCGGAGCCCCACGATCGCTCGAAGGTCCTGGGCCTCGCCGAGGTGATGAACTTCCCCGGCGTCATCGGCGGCGCCCCTGAGGTGATGGCCAAGCTCCGGGCGTTCGCAGGGCGGGTGATCGACGGCCACGCCCCCGGGGTGACCGGCAAGGCGCTCAACGCCTACGTCGCAGCCGGGATCTCCTCGGACCACGAGGCGACCACCGAGGCCGAGGCGCGCGAGAAGCTCCGGCTGGGGATGACGGTCTATCTGCGCGAGGCGACCAACGCCCACAACCTCCTCGCCCTGCTGCCGCTGGTCGACCGCTGGACCGAGCCCCACGTCGCCTTCGCGACCGACGACCGGGTGCCGGCCGACCTGCTCGACCAGGGGTCGATCGACCACCTGGTGCGCCTCGCCGTGGCTCACGGGCTCGAGCCGATCGCGGCGCTGCGCATCGCCACCGCCAACCCGGCCCGCCACTACCGGCTGGACGATCGCGGCGCGGTCGCCCCGGGGCGCCGGGCGGACCTGGTGGTGTTCTCGAGCCTGGAGGACTTCCGGGCGGAGGAGGTCTGGGTGGCAGGGCGAAAGGTGGCCGAGGGCGGCCGGCCGTTGTTCGCGGCGCCGCCGGCGGACGCCGCTGCGGTCGCCGGCACGGTCCATCTCGACCCGGAGGCCCTCGACTTCCGGATCTTCCTCGATGGGGCCAGCGGGGGCGGCGGCGGGCGCCGGACGGTCCGCGTCATCCGGGCGATCCCGGACCAGCTGCTGACCGAGAGCCTGACGCTGCCAGCCCGGGTCGAGGGCGGCCTGGCCCTGGCCGACCCGGCGCGCGATCTCGCGAAGATCGCGGTGGTCGAGCGCCACCGCCGCTCCGGCCGGATCGGCAAGGGGTTCGTGACCGGCCTGGGCCTCTCCCGCGGGGCGCTCGCCGGGACCTTCGCCCACGACCACCACAACCTGGTGGTGATCGGCGCCGACGACCGCTCGATGACGACCGCTGCGCGGGCGGTGGCGGCGGCCGGAGGCGGGCTGGCGGTCGCGGAGGGCGACCGCGTGGCGGCGCTCCTCCCGCTGCCGATCGCCGGCCTGATGTCGGCCGAGCCGGTCGAGCGCGTGCGCGAGCGGATGGACGAGCTCCTCGCCGCGGCCCGCGAGCTCGGCGCCGCGGCTTACGACCCGTTCATGGCCATGAGCTTCCTGACCCTCGAGGTGATCCCGACCCTGAAGATGACCGACCTGGGCCTGGTCGACGTCGAGCGCTTCGAGATCGTGCCGCTCTTCGTGTAGGGTGCGGCTTGCCGCACCGGGAACCACCGCGTCCGCCGCGCTGGTGCGGCAAGCCGCACCCTACCCTGCTCACCGAAGGCGCAGGCCGAGCTGGCCGGCGAGGCGGTCGAGGTCCGCCCCGAGCCCCGGGAGACAGGGGACGATCCGCCCCGCCCGCTCGCGCACCCAGTCGGAAGCCTCCGGCCCCGCCTCGACCCGGGCCCCGAGCAGGCGCCGCCATTCGGCGTGGCGCTCGCGCCCATAGCTCTCGAGGAGGTCGCGGGAGCTGCCGCGGCGCAGCACCCGGGCGATCCGGGATGCCAGGTCGTTCGCCTCGGCGAGGCCCCCGTTCATGCTGTGCACCCCCACCGGCGGCGCGAGATGCGCGGCGTCGCCGGCGAGCCAGGCGCCGTCGCGGCCGAAGCTCTCCGCGAGCCGCCGCTCGAAACGCACCGCCACCGACCACTCGAGGTCGCCGATCGACCCCTCGAACCAGGGCGCCCGGCGCGCGATCAGCGCGGCGAGGTCGTCCCGGGAGAGGAACGGATAGGCATGCCGGCCCACCTGGACGGCCAGGCGGCTCTTGTCCGGCCGGTCGACCTCGACGGTCGAGGCGTCGAGCTGGAAGCTCCACCGGAACCGGCCGCGGCCCAGCGGCCAGAGGACGCTCGTCCCCTGCTCGTCGAGCACCACCCGGACCTCGTCGAGCTCCGGGGCGTCGGAGGCGAGCTCGAAAACCGCGTAGAGCTCCGGCTCGCCCAGGGTCTCGAGGCCCGCCCCCAGGGCCTGGCGCACCACCGAGCGGTGGCCGTCGGTGCCAACGACGAAGTCCGCGGCGGTCGCGGTCTCGCCCTCCACCACCCAGACGGTGGTCGCCACGCTGTAGCCCGTGGACTCCTTGGCGAGCCGCTCCACCGTGGCCACCGGCCGCTCACCGCCGAGGGCCAGGCTGGCGAGGCGCTGGTTCCAACGGACCTTGACGCCGTGGCGTTCGAGCCGGCGTTCGAGCGCCGCCTCCAGGGCCTTCTGGGGCAGGACCAGCAGGAATGGAAAGGCCCGCGGAAGCTCGGCTGGATAGACCTCAGCCCGGCGCTCCCCCCGGTCGTAGAACGCGATCCTGGTGAGCCGGTGCCCTTGCTCGACCAGCTCGGTCGCCAGACCGACCTCGTCCAGGAGCTCCAGGCTCGCCGGGTGGAGGGCCAGGGCGTAGCTGCGGGCCGCCGCGCGCCACTCCTCGTCCACCACCTCCACCTTCACGTCCCGCTCGGCCAGGGCCAGCGCTGCGAGCATCCCTACCGGGCCGGCTCCCACGACCAGCGCTTCGGTCTCGTGCTTTCGCGCCACCTCACACCTCCTCCGCTCCGGTTCGTCTGGACCGCCGGGACACTATGACATCGCCCGCGCCGCCGCGAACCGCGCCGCGGGGCGGGCCGGCCTATCCCGGTGGATGGCACGGCCGGGCGCCTCGGGCACGGCTCTTGCT
>DATKCC010000222.1:0-2812 GCA_035513375.1 Thermoanaerobaculia bacterium
CCTCCGATCCCCACCGAATGGAGCACCAGGATCAAGATGATGATGCCGGCGCTCGGCACCCCGGCCGCACCGATGCTGGCGAGCGTCGCCGTCAGGACGATCGTGAGCTGCTGCTCGAGCCCCATGGGCAGGGCGTAGATCTGGGCGATGAACATCACCGCCACCGCCTGGTAGAGGGCGGTACCGTCCATGTTGACCGTGGCGCCGAGCGGCAGCACGAACGAGGCGACCGGGCTCGAGATTCCGAGGTCCTCCTCCGCCGTCTCCATGGTCACCGGCAGGGTGGCGTTCGAGCTCGACGTCGAGAAGGCGACGAGCGGCGCCTTGGCGATCCGCCGGTAGAAGGTGACCGGGTTCATCTTGACCAGGAAGCGGACGATCAGCGCGTAGGTGCCGAAAGCGTGGAGCAGGAGCCCCGCGACCACTGTCAGGGCGTAGAACAGGAGCGAGCGCAGCAGGTCGAGGCCGAACCGGGAGACGACCGCGGCGATCAGGGCGAAGACGGCGTACGGGGCGAGCTTCATGATCCAGTCGATCAGGACCATGACCGTGTCGTTGACCCCCTCGGCCACGCGTAGCACCGCGTCCCGCCGCTCCTTTTCGACCAACGTGATCGCCGCACCGAAGAGGATCGTGAAGACGATAAGCGGCAGCAGGTCCATCCGCGCCGCCGCCTCGATCGGGTTGCGAGGGATCATCCCGAGGAGGGTCTCCACCACCGACGGCTTCTCCGCGGCGAGCTCCATCTTCTCCGCGGCCTCGCCGGCGAAGGCGGCCGAGAGCTCGTCGCGGGTGGTGGGGTCGATCCGCGAGCCGGGCAGCACCAGATTCGACAGCACGAGGCCGATACCGACGGCGACCGCGGTCGTCGCCAGGTAGAAGGCGACCGTCTTGCCGCCGATCCGGCCGAGCTTGCGCAGGTCTCCGAGCGAGGCCGTGCCGATCAGCAGGCTGGCCACGACGAGCGGCACCACGACCATCGTGATCAGGCGGATGAACGCGGTGCCGACCGGCTCGAGCGCGGCCAGCGCGGTCGTCAGCCAGCCGATCTCGAGCAGGTTCGCGCCGAGGCCGAGCGCCACGCCCAGGACCAGGCCGATCAGGATCTTGGTGTGGAGCTGCATCGGGGACCTCCTTCGGGCTGGCGGAGCACGCCGGGGTTGCGCGCCGTTCTATCACACGAGGTGTAACATTCGGCGGCGACGCCGCGACCGGGCGAGCGCCGCGGACCGGAACCAGGCAACGTGCTCTCCATTCGTGATTCCGTCCACGGCTTCATCCGGGCCGATGCCCTGGAGAGCGCCCTGGTCGACAGCCGCGCCGTCCAGCGCCTGCGCTTCATCCGCCAGCTCGGCATGACCTTCATGGTCTTCCCCGGCGCCGAGCACAGTCGCTTCAGCCACGCCCTGGGGGCGATGGAGCTCGCCGGGCGGGTCTACGATGCCCTGGCCGCCAAGAGCGACGGCCTGCTGCCGGTCGGCCGGGGCTGTCTGGAGCGTCGCCTGGTCCGTACCGCAGCGCTCCTCCACGACATCGGTCACGCCCCGTTCAGCCACTCGTTCGAGGAGCTCTTCCCCAACGGCCTCGACCACGAGGAGATGACCCGGCGGCTCCTCGGCCACGAGGTCGGCGAGATCCTCCGCGAGCGCGGGGAGGGCGTCACCGCCGAACGGCTCAGGGCCCTCCTCACCGGGGCCGGCTCCGGGGTCGACCGGCTCCTCTCGCAGGTGATCTCGGGCGAGCTCGACGCCGACAAGATGGACTACCTCCTCCGCGACAGCCTCCACTGCGGGGTGCGCTACGGCAGCTACGACCTCGACCGCCTCCTCGACACCATCCGACCCTTGGAGGACCCCGCGGGCGGGAGCTGGGTGATCGGGGTCGACGAGGGCGGCGTGCACGCCCTCGAAGCCCTGGTCCTCGCCCGCTACTACATGTTCACCCAGGTCTACTTCAACGTCACCGGCAAGGCGCTCGAGCTCCACCTCTCGCGCTGGCTCGCCGAGGACGGCTGGCGCTGGCCCGCCGACCCCGAGGCCTTCCTCGCGATCGACGACGTGACGGTGACGGCGCGCCTGCGCGCTGCGGGCTCCCGCCATGCCCGGGCGGTCACCGAGCGGCGGCACTTCCCGCTCGCCTACGAGACCGGCGAGCACCTGACGGCCGGAGAGAGCGCCGCCTTCGCGGACCTGCTGCCGCGGCTCCGCGAGCGCTTCGGCGACGATGCGGTGCTCGACTCCCACTCGGCCAAGGACTCCCACCGATTCGGGCAGGGGGCGCTCCTGGTCCGAACGTCCGGCGGCGAGGTGGTGTCGATGGAGGAGGCGAGCCACTTCATCCGCCACCTCCAGCGGATCGACCGCTACCGCGTCTACGCTCCCCCCGAGGTCCGGGAGGAGGTGGCGGCGGCGCTCGCCGAGTGGTGGCCGGCGTAAGGTGGGCCTGGGCCCACCGTGCTTCCGTTACCTTCGCTTTCCCCGCGGTGTTGACCGGTGCGCCAAGGCGCACCCTATGACAGGCTGCTGCCTTTGGCCAGAAGGTCTTCGAGCGCTCGTCCGAGCTCCGGAAACTCCCACTCGAAGCCCAGCTCCCGGAGCCGCCGGGGCAGCGCCCGCCGGCCGTGGAGGACCGTGTCCGCCATCTCGCCCAGGACCGCCCGCACCGCGAGCCTCGGAGCCGGCACGAAGCTCGGGCGGCCGAGCGCCCGGCCGAGAGCGCGGGCGAGCTCCCGGTTGCGGACGGGCTCGGGCGCCGTCAGGTTGAACGGCCCGGCGGCCTCCCGGCGCTCGAGCAGGAAGCGGATCGCCCGGAC
>DATKCC010000223.1:0-2285 GCA_035513375.1 Thermoanaerobaculia bacterium
TAGTCGAGGGCGTCGTCGTAGAACACCCCGCCCACGGCGAAGAGCCGGCTGGTGTCGAACCCCTCCTGGACCACCCGCTCGACCGAGCCCTCCTCCTTGACCAGGTAGCGCAGACCCCGCTCGGTGTCCCGGACCATGGTCGCATCGGAGGCCATCACCGCGAGGCGGCGTTCCTCGAACTCCGGGTCGTTGACCCGGACGTCGGAGAGCACGGCTTCGCGCTCGACGAGGGTCGTCGCATTGACCACCGAGAGGAGCTGTTGGCCGACCAGCCGGAGCGGCAGGACGAAGCTCCGGGGCGCCTCGGGCCAGGGCACCGGCTCGCCTCCGGCGGTGACCGGGGTGTAGTGGAGCGTCTCCTCGTTCGACAGCACCTCCCCCTCGAGGCCGAGCTGCACGGCCCGGCTGCGCACCCGGGCGAAGAGCTCCTTGTCGATCCACACCCGGCCCCGGTAGAGCTTGCCCGGCTCCGGGTCTACCGCCGGCCGGAACTCGACCACCCAGCACTCCCGCCCGTCGACGGTGTCGCTCCCGGCGAGCCGGTAGGAGTACTGGCGGGTGAAGCTGATCTCGATCGGCAGGGTGGCCGCCTTCTCGGGCTGGATGAGGGGGATCTCGGGGATCTTCTCGCCCCGCCAGCGGACGCCGTTGATCATGAAGCGCTGCCAGGCCCAGTCGAATCCCTGCCCTTGGCGGAAGAAGAAGGCGCCCTCGAGCGTCGCCTCGACCGCCTGCTGGCCGGCCCCCGAGCCGAACCGCAGGTGGGTGGTGTTGACGGCGCTGAAGTGCTCGAGGCGCCGGGCCTGAGCGTCTTCGAAGGCTTGCAGGCGGCGCAGGATCTCCTCGACCGGGATCTGGCGCTCGCCGGCGACCAGAAGCTCCTCCTCGACGGTCGAGGAGAGATCGGTCGCCTGGCCGCGCTCGAGCTCGAGGACCGCCACCGGCCAGGCGGCCGGCACCGGCACCGAGATCCCCTCCGGGGAGCGGTGGGCGCCGAAAAGGGCTCGGCGCTCACCGGTCGCCGGGTCGATCGCCTCGGGCGAAAGCAGGGTCGGATCGGGGTACGAGAGGGTCACCTCAGGGCCGGTGCCCGAGGCGGGCGCGGTCGACTCCGGCGGCGGCGGGAGCTCGACGATCGAGCGCACCCCCAGGTCCTCGCCGCGGACGAAGCTCCAGGCGGCGCGGCCGCCCGCCGGGCCGAGCTGGGGGTCGTAGGAGAGGTCCCCCCGGAGCTCCCGGGCGAGGACGACGAAGGGGGCGAGGGTCGCCTTGCCGGCGGCCCCCGGCGGGTCCTCGAACAGGGCCAGCGCCGCGCCGCGGGCGGCGAGGTCGGCGGCGCGGGCGAGCGCCAGGGCCGGGGGGTCGGGGAGGGGGACGCTGTCGACAACCACCGGCCGGCCCGGGTCGAGCTCGGCCAGGGCGGCGATCGCCGCATCGAGCTCCGCAGCCGGAGCCGCGGCCAGGGCGACGCCGTCGAGGTAGGCCGCCACGTCCTCGCCGTAGAGCGCCCGAAGGAACCCAGGGTCGGCAGGGAACGGCCCGGCGACGACCGTGGCGTCGGTCCGGGCGCCGGTCACCGCCACCGACGCCCGCTTGACGAAGAAGGCGGCCTCCACGGGCTCGATCGAGCCGGCCGCCGGCCGCCAGACGATCTGGAAGTGAGTGTCCTCCGCCGCCTCCCGGGCGACCGCCGCCGCGGTCTCGAGCTCGCGCTCGAACGCCTCGGCGTTGGCGAGCAGCGGCGGCGGCGTCGAGAACACCAGCCGTACCCAGGGGGTCGCGCCCAGCTCCCGGAGCCGCCGGGAGGCCGCCGCGTCCGGAGCGGTCTCGGGCGGCGCAGAAGCCGCCGAAACGTCCCAGGCCACGTACAGCGGGTGCCGCTCCGCGAAGTCCGAGATCCCGGCCAGGACCTCGGCCGCCGCGTCAGGGTCGGAAACGATCACTCCCCCGCAGGGCCGGCATGGCGGCCCCTGGGCGAGGGTGGGCGCGGCGAAGAGGGCGCCGAGGAGGAGCCAGGCAAGGAGCGAAGGGACGGACGGCAAGGATCGGCGGCACATGGCCGCAGAGCATAGTGGCTCCCCGGCTCCCTGTCACGGTCTCCGCGCCTCCCGGACGGCTCGGAGCGGGAAGGCGTCCGGGGGGGGCCGCCGGCTAGTCGCGCGGGCCGCTCATGGGCACCTGAGCGCTCGCCCGCCGGTTGCCCGGATCGACCTCGACCTCCACGCGCACCTCGAGGAGCGTGTCCGCCGGCTGCGGCTCCCAGCACACCCCCGCCTCGACCTCCA
>DATKCC010000224.1:0-3506 GCA_035513375.1 Thermoanaerobaculia bacterium
CCGTCGGCGCCGGCCGCGATGGCGGCCCGGGCGAGGGGCTCGGCATAGCGGCGCTCGCCGCCGGTCTCCTCGCCGCTTCCGGGAAGCTGGAGCGAGTGGGTGGCGTCGTAGATCACCGGGATGCCCAGGTCGTGGAGGAGAGCGAAGCTCCGCATGTCGACCACCAGGTCGTGGTAGCCGAACGAGACCCCGCGTTCGGTCACCGTCACCCGGTCGTTGCCGACCGAGGCCGCCTTTTCGACCACCCGGGCCATGTCCTCCGGCGCCATGAACTGCCCCTTCTTGACGTTGAGCGCGCGACCGGTCTCGGCGGCGGCGATCACGAGGTCGGTCTGGCGGCAGAGGAAGGCGGGGATCTGGAGCACGTCGCAGACCTCCGCCGCCGGCCAGCACTGCGCCGGCGTGTGGACGTCGGTCAGGACCGGCAGGCCGGTCACCTCCCGGACCTGCGCCAGGAGCGCCAGGCCCCGTTCGAGGCCCGGCCCCCGGTAGCTCCCGAGGGAGCTCCGGTTCGCCTTGTCGAACGAGGACTTGAAGACCGGCGCGATCGGCAGCCGCCGGGCGAGATCGGCGAGCCACCCGGCAACCCCCAGGACCACCTCCTCGCTCTCGAGGGCGCAGGGGCCGGCGACGACCGGCAGCCGGCTCTCCTCCGGCGGCGACGGGGAGCCGCCGACCGCGACCCCGGGCGCGAGCTCGACCCGGCGGGCCCAGACCGCGGGCGCCCCGCCGTCGCTCACCCGGCCTCCGCCAGGGTCACCGCCTCACGCTCCCGCGCCCTCTCCGGCTCGGCCCGGCGGCGGCGCTCCTCGAGGGCCGCCGCGATGTAGGAGACGAACAGAGGGTGCGGGTCGTAGGGGCGGCTCTTGTACTCCGGGTGGAACTGACAGCCCAGGTACCAGGGGTGGTCCGGAAGCTCGACCATCTCGACGAACTTGCCGTCGGGCGACATGCCGGCGACCCGGAGGCCACCGCCGGTCAGCAGGTCGAGGTACTTCTGGTTGACCTCGTAGCGGTGGCGGTGGCGCTCGCTGATCTCGTCCTGGTCGCCGTAGATTCGCCGCGCCATCGTCCCCGGCACCAGCTTGCAGGGGTAAGCGCCGAGGCGCATGGTGCCGCCCAGCTCCTCGACCCCCAGCAGGTCACGGAGCTTGTAGATGATCGGGTGCTCTGCGTCTTCGTCGAACTCCGACGAGGTCGCCCCCGCGACGCCGCAGACATTGCGGGCGTACTCGATGACCATGGTCTGCATGCCGAGGCAGATGCCGAAGGTCGGGACCCGGTGCTCGCGGCCGTAGCGCAGGGCCCGGATCTTCCCCTCGGTGCCGCGGACCCCGAAGCCGATCGGTACCAGGATGCCGTCGACGTCGAACAGCTCCCGCGGCCAGCTCTCGCCCTCGATCGTCTCGGAGTTGATGTAGACGATGTCGACCGCGGCGTCATTGGCGATCGCGCCGTGGAGGAGGGCTTCGTTCAAGCTCTTGTAGGAGTCCGGGAGCTCGACATACTTGCCGACCATGCCGATCTTCACCCGCTCGGACGGGTCTCTGATCTTCCCCACCAGGGTCTCCCAGGTGCTCATGTCGCGGCGGTAGTGGGGGAGGTTGAGCAGGTCGAGGAGGCGCTCGTCGAGCCCCTCGCGGCAGAACGAGAGCGGCACCTGGTAGATCGTGTCGACGTCCCGGGCCTCGATCACCTTGTCGGCCTCGAGGTTGCAGAACAGGGCGATCTTCTTGCGCAGCTCCGAAGGCAGCGGCCGGTCGCAGCGGCACAGCAGGATGTCGGCCGAGATACCGATCGCCCGGAGCTCGCGGACCGAGTGCTGGGTGGGCTTGGTCTTGAGCTCTTCGGCGGCGGCGATGTAGGGCACGAGCGTCAGGTGGATGTTCAAGGCGTTGGTCCGGCCGAGCTCCTGGCGGAACTGCCGGATCGCCTCGAGAAAGGGGAGCGACTCGATGTCGCCCACCGTGCCGCCGATCTCGACGATCACGACGTCGACGCCGTCCTTGCCCAGGGCGCGCATCGCGTCCATGATCTCGTCGGTGACGTGCGGGATGACCTGGACGGTCTTGCCCAGGTAGTCGCCCCGGCGCTCCTTGGTGATCACCTGCTCGTAGATCTTCCCCGTGGTGAAGTTGTGGCGCTTCGAGGTCAGGGTGTGGGTGAAGCGCTCGTAGTGGCCGAGGTCGAGGTCGGTCTCGGCGCCGTCGTCGGTGACGAAGACCTCGCCGTGCTGGTAGGGCGACATCGTCCCCGGGTCGACGTTGACGTAGGGGTCGAACTTCATCAGGGTGACGCTGAACCCCCGGGCCTCGAGGATCGCCCCGACCGAGGCCGCCGCCACGCCCTTGCCCAGGGACGAGACCACGCCGCCGGTGACGAAGATGTATTTGGTCGCCATGTCTCGCTTCCTCCTCAGGCCGTCAGATGGGTGTCCCGCTCATCATCCGTTCCACCCGCTCGAGGTCCTCCGGGGTGTCGACGCCGGGGCCCGGCCGGCCGCCCTCGAGCACCCGGATCCGGATGCCGTTCTCGAGCGCGCGGAGCTGCTCGAGCGACTCGACCTCCTCGAGCGGGCTCCGCGGCAGCTCGGCCAGGCGCAGCAGCGCCGCGCGCTGGTAGCCGTAGATCCCGACGTGCTTGCGGGGCCGGACCGCCGCCGCGTTGCCGTGGCGCGGGAAGGGGATCCGGGCGCGGCTGAAGTAGAGCGCGTGGCCGGAGAGGTCGCAGACCACCTTGACCGCGCTCGCCGCGTCCTCCTCCTCGGGCTCGGCCGGCACCGCCAGGGTGACCATCGGGTCCTCCGGGTGCGCCACCAGGTGCCGGGCGACGAGGTCGACCCCCGCGGGGTCGATCAGCGGCTCGTCGCCCTGGACGTTGACCACCGCGGCGACCCCGTCCCAGCTCCGGGCGGCCCAGGCGATCCGGTCGGTACCGCTCCGGCACTCGGCCGGGGTGAGCTCGACCTCGCCGCCGAAGCGCAGGACCACCCGGGCGATCCGCTCGTCGTCGGTCAGGACCACCACCCGATCGAGCCCGGCGGCCTCGCGCACCCGGCCGTAGACGTGCTCGATCATCGGCCGGCCGGCGATCGGCAGCAGCGGCTTGCCGGGCAGACGGGTGGAGCCGTAACGGGCGGGGATGGCGCCGACGACGGTCCCCCGGGCGGGCGCCGTGCCGGGGGAGGTCGTCCAGGGGTGCACGACCCAATCTAGAGCACCGGGGCCGAGGGTGTCAACGCAAGGGGGGAGGGACGCCCCCGCCCGCCGGATCGGCGAGGAACTCGAGGACCACCGCCAGCCACGGCTCCGGGCACTCCTCCATCGGGATGTGGCCGCCCGCCGGCAGGGCGGTGAACCGGGCGTCGGGCAGGCGCGCCGCGGCGCGGCGGCCGGCGCGGGCCGGGATCAGCGCGTCCTCCTCGCCCCAGACGACCAGGGCCGGCCGGGCGATCGCGGCGAGGTCGACCGCCAGCCGAGCCCGGGGGATCGGCGCGGTCAGGCTGC
>DATKCC010000225.1:0-2806 GCA_035513375.1 Thermoanaerobaculia bacterium
CGGTCGATGGGGAAGCCGAAGTTGCCGGTGGAGATCGCGGGCAGGGCGATCGAGCGCAGGCCGTTGCGATCCGCGAGCGCGAGCGAGGCGCGCACCGCGGAGGCGAGCTTGCGGTCGTCGTCGCCCTCGCCGTAGCGCGGACCCACGGCGTGGATCACCTGCTTGACCCCGAGATCGCCGGCGCCCGTCATCACCGCCGTTCCGACCGGGGTGTGGCCGATCCGGTCACACTCCTCCTGGATGCTGGGGCCGCCCTGCTTGCGGATCGCCCCGGCGACGCCGGTGCCGAGCTGGAGGTCCTCGTTCGCAGGGTTGACGATGGCATCGACATCGAGCCCGGTGATGTCCGCCTGGATCAGCTCGAGCGTGGTCCCGTTCAACTCGAGTGAGAGCTTGTTCTCCGCCATGGACGCGTATTCCCTCCGGAGCCTGATGATATCAGGACGGTGGGGCGCCTCCGGACTCCGCTACACTCGCCCGGCCATGTTGAGCGCCTTGAAGGCCGAGCTGTCGGCTAGGGTCGCCTCCCGGATCCGGGAGCTCTACGGTGTCGAGCACTCCCCGCTGGTCGAGATCCCTCCCCGGCGCGAGCTCGGCGACCTCTCCTTCCCGGCCGGTCTGAAGCTCGCGAAGGAGCTCCGGAAGAACCCTCGGGAGATCGGCCAGGAGATCGCTTCGCGCCTCGAGCTGCCGGAGATCGTCCGCGAGGTCCGGGTCGAGGGAGCTGGCTACCTCAACCTCTATCTCGATCGCCCGACGGTCGTCCGGCGCCTGCTCGAGGAGCCGATCGTCGCCGAGACCCGTGCCGGCGAGGGCAAGGTGGTCGTCGAGCACACCAACATCAATCCCAACAAGGCGGCCCATATCGGCCACCTCCGGAACGCCGTCCTGGGCGACGTCCTCGCGCGGCTGCTCCGGCGCCTCGGCTATCCGGTAGAGGTCCAGAACTACATCGACGACACCGGCGTGCAGCTCGCCGACGTCGTGGTGGCGTTCGTCGACCTGCTCCACACCAGCCGGGCCGACATCGCGGCCCTCCCCGAGCCGTTCGACTACTACTGCTGGGACCTTTACAGCGCGGTCGGCCGCTGGTACGAGGAGGACCCCGAGCGCCAGCGCTTCCGCCGCGAGACCCTCCACGCCCTCGAGAGCGACGAGGGAGAGCGGGCGGATATCGGCCGGTTGGTGGCGCGGCGGGTGCTCCGGCGCCACCTCGAGACCATGGCGCGCCTCGGCGTCGCCTACGATCTGGTGACCCACGAGCGCCACATCCTGGCTCTCGATTTCTTCGCCCTGGCGGCCGAGCGCCTGAAGGCGACCGGCGCCATCTATCTCGAGACCGAGGGCAAGAACGCCGGCTGCTGGGTGATGCCGCTCGCCGGGTCGGAGGAGTTCGCCGGCCTCGAGGACGCCGACAAGGTGATCGTGCGGTCCGACGGGACGGTGACCTACGTCGGCAAGGACATCGCCTATCAGCTCTGGAAGCTCGGCCTCCTCGGCAAGGACTTCGGGTATCGCTACTGGATGGAGATGGGGGTCTGGGAGACCGCCGCCGAGGGCGCCGAGACCCACCCCGCCTTCGGCGGTGCCTCGCGGGTGGTCAACGTCATCGACGCCCGCCAGAGCTATCTGCAGCGGATCGTGCGGGCCGGGCTCCAGGCTCTGGGCCACGTCGAGGAAGCCGAGCGCTCGGTCCACTTCGCTTACGAGATGGTCTCGCTCTCGCCCGCGACCGCTCGCCAGTTCGGCTTCGTCACCGAAGGCGAGGAGGGCCGGAGCCTCGAGATGTCTGGCCGCCGTGGGATCGGCGTCAAGGCCGACGACCTCCTGGATCTCCTCGAGTCGAAGAGCCGCCAGGAGATCGCGGCCCGCAATCGAGAGCTCGAGGACGAAGAGCTCGACCGGCTGGCCCGCGAGATCGCGACCGCGGCCCTGCGGCTGTTCATGGTCAAGGCGACGACCACCCGGGTGATCGCTTTCGACCTCGACGAGGCGCTCAGCTTCGAGGGCGACTCGGGTCCGTACGTCCAGTACGCGGCGGTGCGCGCCGACAACATCGGCAGGAAATTAGCCGAGCGGGGCATGGCGCAATCCGTCGCTCCCGCGGAGGCCGCGGTGGTGCCGGCCGAGCACTACGGCGACGACCTCTGGGACCTGGTCTGGGACGTCGCCCGGATCGCCGAGGTGATGGAGAAAGCGGCCGACACCCTCGAGCCCTCCCTGGTCGCCCGCCACGCCCTGGACCTCGCCACCAAGTTCAACGCCGTCTACCATCGCCATCCGATCCTCCAGGAGGAGGACGAGGCCGTTCGCTGGGCGCGCCTCGCGACGGTCGGGATCTTCCGGCGAGGCCTCGACGAGCTCGCCGGAGTGATGGGGATCCCGATCCCCGAGAAAATGTAGATCTGGGAGCTCTCCTGGCCGTCGGCAACCAGAAACCCCTGCAAAACCGGGCGCCGCCGGAATTGCATCGGCTACACGATACGTTGTAAGCTCTGCAGATCAGGCCGGGTTCCCTGGAAGGGTTCCCAGAGCGGAGAACTCGCGAGCCGGGCTCCGGGGGAAGCTCGTCACGCCGTGTAGCAAGGAGGAGCTGGACTTGGCGCAGAGCATTTTCAGCACCGGATCCCGTCGCTTTTCGACTCGCATCCTGATCCCCGCCGCGGCGGCGGTTCTCCTCCTCTACGGGCTGGCTCCCCCCCCGGCCGAAGCAGCGAGCCTCCTCCCCACCCGCCCGGCCCTGCTCCGCCAGGTCCACGCCGCCCGCGACCACGGCTTCACCTACCTCGACACGCGGAGCGACGTC
>DATKCC010000226.1:0-7391 GCA_035513375.1 Thermoanaerobaculia bacterium
GGCGACCGTGCCGTTGAGCGCGCCGACGATCGGCCGCCGGCAGCGCAGCATGGCGAGGATCAGCGCCCCGGTCCGGCGGGTGAAGTCGAGGAGGCCCTGGAAGTCCCGCCCGAGGAGCGGGCCGATGATCTCCTCGACGTCGCCCCCCGAGCAGAAGGCCCGCCCCGCGCCGGTCAGGAGGACCGCGCGCACCCCCGGCTCGGTGTCCAGGCGCTCGAAGGTCTCCCGGAGCTCGTCGTAGACCTCGAAGGTGCGGGCGTTCTGCCGCTCCGGCCGGGCGAGGGTGAGGGTCGCGACGCCGGTCTCGACGTCGTGCTCGTAGCGGAAGCTCGTCACCTCAATCGGCATCCGAGCTCCCCTCCCCGCCGGTGGGTGGCAGCACCGCGACCGCCTGGATCTCGACCTTGGCCCCCGGCTCGAGCAGCCCGGCGACCTCGACCAGCGCCATCGCCGGGTAGTGGCGACCCATCAGGCGGCGGTAGGCCTCGCCGAGCGCACCCCCCGGTCCGGCCGCGGCCAGGTACTCCCGCCGGTCGGTGACGTAGAGGGTCATCTCGACCAGGTGCTCGGGCCGCCCTCCGGCCGCCCGGACGACCGCCAGCACGTTCTCGAGCGCGCGCGCGAACTGACCGGGGAAGTCGGAGCAGACGATCCGCTGCGCCCCGTCCCAGGCGACCTGCCCGGCGACGTGGAGCGCCCGGCCGCCGGCGGGGGCGAGGACGCCGTTCGAGTAGCCCCTCGGCCGCCCGAGCTCCGGCGGGTTGACGATGGTCATCGCATCACCCGACGAGACCCCCGCCGCCGTCGAGGACGATCGCCTGGCCGTTGACGCCGCCCGCCCGCGGGTGGCAGAGCGCGAGCACCAGGTGGGCGACCTCCTCCGGCTCGAGCAGGCGCCCCTGCGGGTTGGCGGCCACGATCCGCGCCCGCGCCTCGCCGGGATCGAGCCCGGTCTTGGCCGCGATCCGCGCGACCGACTCGTCGGTCATCCCGGTGTCGACGTAGCCGGGGCAGACGGCGTTGACCGTCACCCCGCGGGCGGCCGCCTCGGCCGCGGCGCAGCGGGTGAGGCCCACGACCGCGTGCTTCGACGCCGCGTAGGCGGCGATGTAGCGGGCGCCGGCGACGCCGGCGATCGAGGCGACGTTGACCACCCGGCCCCAGCCGCGCTCGAGCATCCCGGGCAGGAACTCGCGGGTGCCGAGAAAGGTGCCGGTGGCGTTGACCGCGAGTATCCGGTTCCACTCCGCGAGCGCGAGGCGGGCGATCGGCGCCGAGCTCGCGACGCCGGCGTTGTTGACCAGCACGTCGGCCGGCCCGAGCTCCGCCTCGACCGCCCGCCGGAGCGCCGAGACCGATCCCTCGTCGGTGACGTCGCAGGTCACCGCCAGCGCCCGCGCTCCGGCTCGGCGGAGCTCGGCCGCAACGGCCTCGATCTCCGCTCCCGAGCGCGCCGCCACCGCTACCGCCGCGCCCGCCCGGGCGAGCCGGCGCGCGACCGCGGCGCCGATCCCCCGGCCGCCGCCGGTAACGACCGCGACGCGGTCGAGGAGGAAGCTCGTCTCTGGTTCCGCCATCGGGTATCCTGCCTCCGCCAGGCGGCGAATATACAACCTTGCGCGAGCCACTCCTGACCCCCGTAACCGACGGCATGAGGATCGGATGAAGATCGCCTGTGTCGGCGGCGGCCCCGGCGGACTCTACTTCGCCATCTCGATGAAGCTCCGCGACCCGTCGGCGGAGGTCGCCGTCCACGAGCGCAACCGCCCCGGGGAGACCTTCGGTTGGGGCGTCGTCTTCTCCGACCAGACCCTCGATCGCCTGGAGGCGAACGATCCGATCTCGGCCCGGTCGATCCAGGAGCGCTTCTACCGCTGGGACGCGATCGACGTCCACTTCCGAGGCTCGTGCCTGACCAGCGGCGGCCACGGTTTCTCCGGCATCTCGCGCCGGACCCTCCTGCTCGTCCTCCAGGAGCGGGCGCGGGAGCTCGGCGTCGAGCTCCACTTCGAGTCCGAGGTCGCGGGCCCGGACGCCCTGCCGGAGGCCGATCTCGTGGTCGCCGCCGACGGCGCCAACAGCCGCGTCCGCGCCGGGCTCGCGGCCGAGCTCGGCACCGACGTCGACCGCCGCGCCAACCGCTACGTCTGGCTCGGCACCCGGAGGACCTTCGAAGCTTTCACCTTCGTCTTCCGCGAGACCGAGCACGGTTGGATCCAGGTCCACGCCTACCGCTTCGAGCCCGAGACCTCGACCTTCATCGTCGAGTGCCCCGAGGCCGTCTGGCGCGGCCTCGGCTTCGACCGGATGGGCAAGGAGGAGACGCTCAGGGCCTGCGAGGCGCTGTTTGCCGACCACCTGGGCGGCCACCCCTTGCTGGACAACGCCGCCCACCTGCCCGGATCCTCCTGGCTCAACTTCCCGCGGGTGAGCAACGAGCGCTGGTTCCACGGCAACGTCGTGCTCCTGGGCGACGCCGCCCACACCGCCCACTTCTCGATCGGCTCGGGAACCAAGCTCGCGATGGAGGACGGGATCGCGCTCGCGGACCACCTGACGGCGGCCGGGGGCGGCGGCCTCCAGTGCGCCCTCCAGGCCTACCAAGACGAGCGCCGCCTCGAGGTCCTCCGCCTCCAGAGCGCCGCCCGCAACTCGACCGAGTGGTTCGAGAACGTCGGGCGCTACACCCGGCTCGAGCCGCCGCAGTTCGTCTACGCGCTCCTGACCCGGAGCCAGCGCGTGAGCCACGAGAACCTGCGCTTGCGCGACCGCGAGTGGCTCGAGGGCTTCGAGCGCTGGTTCTTCGAGCGCGCCGCCGGCCCGGACTCCCGCCGGGGGCCCTCCCGGCCGGTGCCGCCGATGTTCACCCCCTTCCGCCTGCGCGGCCTCGAGCTCGCGAACCGCGTGGTGGTGTCGCCGATGTGCATGTACAGCTCCGAGGACGGCATGCCCTCCGACTTCCATCTGGTGCACCTCGGGGCGCGCGCCCAGGGCGGGGCGGCGCTGGTCTTCACCGAGATGACCGACGTCTCGCGAGAGGGGCGCATCAGCCCCGCGTGCGCGGGCATCTTCCGGGCGGAGCACGTCGCAGCCTGGCGCCGGATCGTCGATTTCGTCCACGACCACACGGCGGCGAAGATCGCCATGCAGCTCGGCCACGCCGGCCCCAAGGCCTCGACCCGCCGGCCCTGGGAGGGCTCGGAGCTGCCCCTCGAGGATGGCAACTGGGAGGCGCTCGCCCCCTCGGCGGTGCCCTTCGCTCCGGTCAACCAGGTGCCGCGGGCGATGACGCGGGGGGACATGGACCGGGTGCGCGAGGAGTTCGTGCGCGCGACGCGGATGGCCGAGGAGGCGGGGTTTGACCTGCTCGAGCTCCACTGCGCCCACGGCTACCTGCTCTCAGCCTTCATCACGCCGCTGCTGAACCACCGCGCCGACGAGTACGGCGGCGCGCTCGAGAACCGCCTGCGCTATCCCCTCGAGGTCTTCCGCGCCTGCCGCGCGACCTGGCCCGAGGCGAAGCCGATGTCGGTCCGGATCTCGGCCACCGACTGGGTCGACGGCGGGATCGATAGCGACGACGCGGTCGAGATCGCCCGCGCCTTCCGGGCCGCCGGCGCTGACGTGATCGACGTCTCGGCCGGCCAGACCAGCCCCGAGGCGCTCCCTGTCTATGGCCGGATGTTCCAGACCCCGTTTGCCGACCGGATCCGCAACGAGGCAGGGATCGCGACACTCGCGGTCGGCAACATCTTCGAGCCCGACCACGTCAACAGCATCGTCGCGGCCGGCCGGGCCGACCTCTGCTGCCTGGCCCGGCCCCACCTCGCCGATCCCTACTGGACCCTCCACGCCGCCGCCAGCCTCGGCTACGACCCGGGCACCTGGCCGGTCCAGTACGCCCCCGGCAAGGAGCAGTACCTCCGCAACCTGCAGCGCGCCGCCGAGCTGGCGATAAATATTTGACGGACTCCGAGGAGCCGCCGAGGCGCCCTTGCCGGCGGCCTCGGTCCCGCCCGCCCCCTCGCGGGGAGGCAGGAGGCCCCCACCCGTCCAGGTGCGCATGCGAAACTCCGCTCATCTTTCGGGAAGGGAGCCGTGATGCCGAAGCCGCCCACCGGTCCTACCGCCCATCTGGACACCTTCGCCGGGGACAACCTGCCCCCGGAGGAAGAGTGGCCCGAGCTCCTCTGGGACCTGCCCGAGCTCGACTACCCGCCGGTCTTCAACGTCGCGACCGAGCTCCTGGACCGACACGTCACCGAAGGCCGCGGGGAGCGGCCGGCGCTCCGGGCGGGGGCGACGAGCTGGAGCTACCGCGAGCTCAAGGAGTCGGCCGACCGGGTGGCGCGGGTGCTGGTCGAGGATCTCGGCCTCGTCCCCGGCAACCGGGTGCTCCTCAGGGGCTTCAACGACGCGATGTCTGTAGCCTGCTGGTTCGGGATCCTGAAGGCCGGCGGGATCGTGGTCGCGACCATGCCGCTGCTCCGCGCCAGGGAGCTCGCGGTGATGGCGGAGAAGGCGCGGACCCGCTTCGCCCTCTGCGACCGCCGGCTCTCCGAAGAGCTGACCCGGGCGAAGGCCGTGACGGCGGTCCTGGAGCGGACGGTCGGCTTCGGCCCGGGCCCCGCTGCCGATCGGGGCGAGCTCGAGGAGCGGATGGCGGCCAAGACGGGCGGTTTCGAGAACGTGGCGACGGCCGCCGACGACGTCTGCCTGATCGCCTTCACCTCGGGAACGACCGGCAAGCCCAAAGGGACGATGCACTTCCACCGCGATCTCCTGGCCTCGGCCGACAGCTTCTTCCGCGGCACGCTCCCGGCCGGCCCGGAGGACGTCTTCTGCGGCAGCGCGCCCCTCGCCTTCACCTTCGGCCTCGGTATGGAGGTCGTCTTTCCCTTCCGGATCGGCGCCTCGGCGGTGTTCTGCGAGAAGCCGTCGCCCGAGGCGCTCCTCCAGACGGTCGAGGAGGCCGGCGTCACGGTCCTCGCGACGGCGCCCACGGCCTACCGGGCGATGCTCCCGCACCTCGAGCGCTACGACCTCTCGAGCCTGCGCCTCTGCGTCTCGGCGGGCGAGACCCTGCCGCGCGCGACCTGGGAGGCCTGGCACCGGGTGACCGGCCTGGGCATCGTCGACGGCATCGGCTCGACCGAGATGTTCCACATCTTCATCTCGGCCGCCGGCGACGACATCCGCCCCGGGGCGACGGGGCGCCCGGTCCGGGGCTACCAGGCGATGGTGGTCGACGAGGACTTCCGCCCCGTGCCCCCCGGCGAGGTCGGCCGCCTCGCCGTCCGCGGCCCGACCGGCTGCCGTTACCTCGCCGACGAGCGCCAGCGCGAGTACGTGGTCAACGGCTGGAACCTGACCGGCGACACCTACCGCGTGGACGAGGACGGCTACTTCTGGTTCGAAGCCCGCAGTGACGACATGATCCTCTCCTCCGGCTACAACATCTCCGCCCCCGAGGTCGAGGACGCCCTGCTCGAGCACCCGGCGGTGGCCGAGTGCGCGGTGGTCGCGACGCCCGACGAGGAGCGCGGCAGCCTGGTCAAGGCGTTCGTGGTCCTCGCCGCAGGGGTCGAGCCGGCCGAGGGCAGGGGCGGCGGGAGCCGCCCCGACGACCTGGTCAAGGAGCTCCAGGCTTTCGTCAAGGAGCGGATCGCCCCCTACAAGTACCCCAGGGCGATCGAGCTCGTCGACGCCCTGCCCCGGACCGAAACCGGCAAGGTCCAGCGCTTCAAGCTCCGCCAGCGCGAGGAGGAGCGAGCGCGGGAGCGGGCTGCGGCCGCGCCGGGGTCCTGAAGCACCGCGCGGTCCTCCTCCGGGCGATCGTGGCGAGCCCGCCGGGTCGGGCCGGGGCCTCCGTCCCGCCGGTACGGCTCGGGTCGGGAGAGCTCCCACCGGGTCCCTCGCCTCGCACGGCCTGCGCGCGGGGGACAATCGTGGCCTCCCACCGCCGTTGCCGGCTGCGCGGGCCGTGAGCCCGGCGTGACGGAGGCCCCGGCCCGACCCTCACGCCGGTGGGTTGCTCAGCTCGCCAGGTCGCTCAGTTCGTGAGATAGAGGTAGAGGTCCGCCTCGACCGACCGGTCGGAGGTGTTGTAGAGGAACACCCGGTAGCGCGGGAAGCCGAGGACGTGGCGGCGCTGATCGGAGGCGAACAAGGCGCCGGCCTCGCGGCTTACGGCGGCCTCCACCTCGAGCGGGAACTCGTAGCGCCCTTCCTCGAGCAGCGCGCGGAGCACCGGCTCCTCGTCGGGTACCAGGACGGCGCCGACGACGCCTTCGCGGAGGAGGTTTCCCTGGACCTCGCCGCGCAGGCCGAGGACGGCGTGGGTGAAGCCGGAGGCATCGACGGCGCCGGTCTCGACGAGCTGGGTGGTGGCGGCCCGGTCGACCGCGGGGACGATGATCTCCAGGCGCCGCACCAGCGAGGACTGGGGGATCGGCTCCGGGACCGTCACCTTCCCCGCGATCCGCTGGAGCTCCGGGAAGTTGGTCACGATCACCCGCTCCGGCGCTGCGGCGGAGGTCCGGGGCGCGGGCTGGACGAAGAGCAGGGCGACACCGAGGACGACGGCGACGAGCGCGGGCGTGCGACGCATGAGGGCCTCCTTGGCCGGGTCTACGGAGGCCCCGCCGGGATCGTCCAAGACCACGCCGCTTCGCCGGAGACCCCCGCCGCGGGCTCTGGCTTCGCGAGGGCCTCGGCGGCGAGGAGGACCAGGGTGAGCCAGACGAAGTAGGCGAGGGTGAGATGGACGAGCTGGAGCCAGACCGGAGCGGCGAGGGCGACGTTGAGGAGGCCCGCCGCGAGCTCGACGGTGAACAGGGCGCCGAGGGTCCAGGCGAGCCGGCCGACGCGTGCTGACCGGTCGTTGCTACGGACGGCGACCACCATGACGATCAGGTAGGCCGCCGCCCCGACCGCCAGGAACGGGTGGAGGACGCGCAGCCGGACCAGGAGCCGGGCCGCCGCCGGGAGGTCGGCGATCGCCTCGCCAGTCATCTCGGCGACCGGGAAGAGGGTATCGCCGAGGGCCGTGACCCCGCCGCTCGCTCCGAGGAGCGCGACCGCCGCGAGGCCGCCGGCCAGGAGCCAGCCGGCGGCGCCCGCTCGACGAGAGGACTCGCGCCGGCGCGCCGCCGCCCACCCGGAGGCCCAGGCGGCGGCGAGGGCGAAGGCGGCCAGGAGCACGAAGGTGTTGAGGAGGTGCGCGGCCATCACCACCCCTCGGGCGACCGAAACGTCGTCGGCGACCAGCTCGAAGCGCACCAGCCCGGCCCCGATCAGGGCCTCGACGACGGTCAGGGCCAGGCCCGCCAGGGCGGCGCGGGCGATCCGGTGGCGGCCGCCGAAGCGGCGCCAGGCCCAGATCGCCAGGA
>DATKCC010000227.1:0-7180 GCA_035513375.1 Thermoanaerobaculia bacterium
CCCTCCTCAGTCGATCATCCCACTCACCCGACCATCACGTCTTCTTCCGGGTACTGCCAGTCGTCGAGGGGCCGGCTGCTCGCGACCGCCGTGGCGACGGTCAGCGGCCCGAGCCGGCCGAGGAACATCAGCAAGGTCACCAGGACCCGCGAAGGCTCGAGCAGGTGGGGGGTCACCCCCATCGACAGCCCGACCGTGCCGAGCGCCGAGACGGTCTCGAACAGGTAGCCGAAGAAGACCCCCTGATCCTCCCGGGCCAGATGGCGCGGCCCCTCGACTACGAGCAGGGCGAAGAGCGCCGCGACCACCACCAAAGCTCCGCTGAGCGCGATCGACAGGGTGTCGCCGACGGTGCCCGCGGTCAGGGTCCGGCCGAAGGCGTTGACGTGTGTCCGGCCGCGGACCCGGGACCAGGAGGCGAGCGCGAGCACCCCGAGGGTCGTCGTCTTGATCCCCCCGGCGCACGACCCGGGCGAGCCCCCCACGAACATCAGCAGGACGATGAAGAACAGGGTCGCCGGCGACAGGCCGGCGATGTCGACCGTGTTGAAGCCGGCGGTCCGGGGGGTGATCCCCTGGAACAGGCTCGCCCAGAAGCGCTCGTCCCACGGCATTCCGGCCAGGGCCAGGTGGCGCTCGAGGAGCCAGAAGACGCCGGTCCCGAGGACGACCAGGAGGCCGCTCACCGCGAGCGCGAGCTTGCTGTGGACCGAGAGCCGCCCCCGCCCGCGCAGCGCCTCGAAGAGGTCGTAGACCACCAGGAAGCCGAGCCCGCCGAGGACGATCAGGACGATCACCACGGCGTTGACCACCGGGTCCGCCCGGTAGCGGACGAGGCTGTCCGGCCAGAGGCCGAAGCCGGCGTTGCAGAAAGCGGAGACGGAGTGGAACAGGGCGTGCCAGGCTCCTCGCGCGGCGCCCATCTCCGGCCAGAAGCGGGCCCAGAGGAGGATCGCCCCGGCGGCCTCGCAGGCCAGGGCGAAGCGGAACACCAGGGCGAGGAGCGGGAAGAGCTCGGCCCCGGCGCGTCCGGCCAGGGTGCGCTCGATGATCGTGCGGTGGGCGAGCGAGACCTTGCCGCGGACGAGGAAGAACAGGAACAGGCCGAAGGTCATGATCCCGAGGCCGCCGAGCTGGATCAGGGCGAGGATCACCGCCTGGCCGAACGGGGTGAAGCCGGCGCCGGTGTCGCGGACCACGAGCCCGGTCACGCAGGTGGCGCTGGTCGCCGTGAACAGGGCGTCGATCCAGGAGATCGGCTGGTCCGCGGGAGTCGCCGCCGGGAGCTTGAGCAGCCCCGTGCCGGCGCCGATCAGGGCGAGGAAGCTCCCGACGAGCAGCCGGAGGGGATCGGGTCCGCTGGCTCGGAGTCGGCGCACGGGGAGGAGGGCGGGCGAGGAAAACGGGACGAGTGTACCGAAATGTCCGGAGCGCGGCGCGCGTTTCCACGGGTGGCAGAGGCGTCCGGGGCTGCGGCGAGCGCGAATTGACTTGCTCTTTCCCGCTGCCTTAGACTGGCGCGCGCGTTATCGGCCGGGGCGTGGCGCAGCCTGGTAGCGCATCTGCTTTGGGAGCAGAGGGTCCCCAGTTCAAATCTGGGCGCCCCGACACCCCGCCGGCTCGAGGACGCACGCCGCCGGCGGATCCCGATCCCGAGCGCGCACCCGGCTGCCTGTAGCTCAGCTGGATAGAGCGGCGGACTTCTAATCCGCGGGTCGGGGGTTCGAATCCCTCCAGGCAGACCAATCGTCCGCCGCCCAAGACGTTTCTTTGCCAAGACCTTGTGGTGACCGTAGCTCAATCGGTAGAGCGCTGGACTGTGGCTCCAGTGGTTGAGGGTTCGATTCCCTTCGGTCACCCCAGAGCAGTCGCACGGTTCTTCCCGTGCGCCCCTAGCTCAGCTGGATAGAGCGACGGCCTCCGGAGCCGTAGGTCAGAGGTTCGAATCCTCTGGGGCGCACCAACTTCAAACCCCCGTAGTAGACAGGAAACTCCAACAAACACAGCAGGTTACGAGCCGTCCGGCCCTTCGGCGGCGACCCGCCCTTGCCCGCTCGTGCCTTTCCTTGCCCGCTGAAACGCGCTAAAGTTAGGCGCCCCGGAAGGCTTCCGGGGACCTACGAAGGGAGACAGGGCATGCCACGAAAGGCGGAGCACCTCACGCTGACCGAGTTGAAGAAGATGCGCGCGAAGGCCGACAAGGACCCCGACTACTCGGCGATGCGGGCCGACGGGAAGGAACCGGGGTTGACCGCCCAGGCCCGTCGGGGGAGGGTCGAGTTCAAGTACAGGTACCTGAGCCCGGTCACCCGCCAGCGGCGGACCGTCCTAATCGGCGAGTTCGGGGACTACCCTTTGGAGCCTGCCCGGGAGAAGGCGGCCGAGTACCGGCGGCAGGTCGCGCTCGGGCTCGACCCCCAGGAGGTCAAGGTCGAGGAGGCCCGCCAGTCCCTCACCCTCAAGGATGCCGTGAAGCTCTACCTCGATGACCTAGAAGAGCGAGCTACCAGCGGCGCCGGGAAGCGGGGCAAGCGGAGCGGCTACGCCAGCGCGAAGCGGCTGCTGGAGCGGAACGTCCTCCCCCGGCTAGGCGCCCGGCGCGTCCTCGACGTGACCTCCGAGGACGTGCGGAAGCTCCACCGCGGGATGAAGTCGAAGAGCCAGGCGAACCGCTCGCTGACCGCCTTGAGCGCCGTCTTCGGCCACCTCGACCGCCGCGAGCTCATCCCCGCCGGCACCAACCCCGCGCGGTTCGTCGAGCGCCACAGGGAGGACGGGCAACGGCGCGCCCTGACCGCCGAGGAGCTGGAGCGGCTCGGCGAGGTCCTGGCTACGGCCGAGCGGACCGGCAAGGTGACCGTGACCGAGGACGGGAAGACGAAGAGCTACGCGGCGCATTCGAGCGCCGTCCTGGCGGTCCGGCTCCTCGCCTTGACGGGCATGCGGGCGGCCGAGGTGCTCGGGCACGGCACGAAGGCGCGGCGGAACGGCAGGGAGGGCTTGAGGTGGGGAGACGTCGATCTCGACAGGGGGTTGGCCCACCTCGCCGACACGAAGGCCGGCGGGCGGCAGACTCGGGTGCTCGGCGCCGCGGCGGTGGCGCTGCTGAAGGCCGCGAAGCCGGCCGACGCCAAGCCCGACTGGGCGGTATGCCCGGGGAAGATGGCGCGCGACAAGCCGTTTGCCGGCATGGGGCGGATTCGCCGCCAGCTTTGGGAGGCGGCCGGGATCGTCGCGACCCCGGAAGGGAAGGCGGACCTCCACAGCGCGCGGCACGCCTACGCGACCGTCGGAGCCCACCTCCACTCGGGCCGCTACATCGGCGCCGTCGCCCCGCTGCTCGGCCACGGCCACCAGGGTCGGAGCGTGACCGAGAGGTACATCAGCGCGAACCCGGAGGCCCTCCGGCCGGCGGCCGATGCGATCGCCGGCGAGATCGCCCGGATTCTCGGGCTCGGCGAGCCGGGGAAGGTCCTAGAGCACCCGGCCTCCCGGCGCCGGAAAAGTAAAGGCTAAGTTTTTTCGGCTCAGGGGTTTACGGGCGCGGACAAACGCGCTATAGTAGACGGCAGGTCGGCCCGAAAGGGCCTGCGGTGACACGTGGGAGGGGTGGCGCGCCAGCCGGCGCGGATGCAGGAAAGCGGAGCGAAAGGCGCTCCACCTTCCCCGAGGTCACCGTATGAGTAGCGACCACACCCACGCAAGTACCAACGGCCACAGAAAACTCCTGAGCCCCCAGGAGGCCGCCGACCTCCTCGGCGTCTCCTGGCGGACCCTCGAAGGCTGGCGCCAGCGCGGTGCCGGGCCGGTCTACGTCCGGCTCTCGACCCGCCGGATTCGCTACCGGATCGGCGACCTAGACGCCTTCGTCTCCGGGCAGCGGCGGAGCTCGACCAGCGCCCGGCGCCCGCCCGTCGAGGTGGCGTCGTGATCCCGGAGCGCGGCTACCAAAGCCGCCGCTCTGACGGGCAGGGAAGACTGGGATACGGGGGCTCGGACGGCGACCCGCCGGAGCCCGGAAGCCCTCCCGGGCGCCTACCAGGTCGGAAGATGACCCGCGAAGAGTGCGCCGCCTTCTGGACCCGAGCCCTGCGTAGCGGACGGTCCCCCGGCGACGTGCTCAAGATCCTGCACAGGACCGGAGCGCCGCCGGAGCGGATCGCCGCCGGGCTTCGAGCCTGCGGCTGGCCGGATGGGAGGACGACGTGGGCGCCGTGACCCGCCGCCGGCCCGCGTTCAAGCCGAAGGAGTGCGCGACCTGCGGCACGGAGTTCGAGCCCCGGAGCGGTCGGCAGAAGTTCTGCTCGCCTGGGGGGTGCCAGGCCGAGCCCGAAGCCGCCGGAGGGCTGGTCGAGCTCGAGCCGGAAGCTCAGGTAGTCGCCGAGCCCTCGGAGGAAGAGCTGGTGGCGCAGGTCGAGGCCGCCGTCCGCCTGAACGCCGAGGCCCTTCGGGGCGGCCGGGGCTTCCGCGATCCGGCCTGGCAGTTCGTTGTCGAGCTCCGGAAGCTGCCGGAGTGGGCCGGGATCGGCGAGGACGAGGCGGTGAAGCGGTGCGAGCGAGCGTTCGGCACCCTGTACCGGCGCGGCAACGGGAAGGGCTCGGAGCTGCCGTTCTCGACCGGCTACACCGCCGAACAGCACGCCTGGATGAAGCGCCGGTTCCCGGAGGCCGAGCGGGGCGGGTGGGTCTGCGCCCTCGGCGCCGTGGACAGCGAGCACGCCCTCCAGGACGCCGACCCGGACGAGGACTTCGCCGACCCCCTCGAGGCGTTCCTTCGAGCCTGGCGCAATGTCCGATCGGAGCCCTCGGCGTTCGATGCCGCCTTGCACCGGGCGCGACAGCCGTTCTACTGGGATGCCGTGCCGGGATACCTCGGCCGCGATGAGCCGGCCTTGGGGCCTGGCACGATGGTGCCGCGGCGGGCGAAGTACAGGGAGTTCCTCGCCGTCTGCCGGGAGATGAGCCGGGCGGCCGAGGACGGGGTGTTCGCCTTGCCTACGAGGTTCTGGGCCGACCGACTGAACACCGACCGCCGGACGATCGCCGGTTGGCGCAAGGAAGCCGAGGGCTACCTGGAGCTGGTGGAGCGCGAGACCCCGCACGGTTACGGCCGGGCCAGGGCCGCCCGCTACCGCTGGATCTGGACATGAGAACGGTTGCCCTATATAGGGGGGGCCAAGCTAAAGCCGAAGATAAACCCGCCGGTTCGGCCGCCCTATATAGGGGGGGAGTTCTGGCGAGTTCGACCCCCCTATACCGGTACAACCTAGAGGGACCGGGAAGGACCGGGAGACCTAGAGGGACCGGTAAGGACCCCGACAATCTGTACAACTGGGACAAGGGTCCGCTACCCCAGGTAGCGGACAGGCGCCCCCCTTCGAACAGATGAACCGCAACGGCCCCAGGCGCGTGCGTTACTCCATCGAGGTCGAGGCGGTGACGGTACCCCCGTGGCGCGCGATCCCGGCGAACGAGCGCTTGCGCCGATTCTTGAAAGCTGCGCTCCGCTCCTACGGCTGGCGCGTGACCGCCGTCCGTCCGGTCCGGGACCAGCGGGAGCAGGTGGTCTTCAGGGCGGTCGAGGACGGCGCTCCACCTATCGTAGACGTTACCCTTCGTAGGGGGCCATCTTGAAGGCTCGCCGCCAGCGCTGTAGCGCCCTGATCTCCGACCGGTCCCGGCGGTGCCAGCGGTGGGCATCGAAGGGGCAGCAGGTCTGCCAGGTCCACGGCGGCGGAAGCCCTCAGGCGAAGCGGTCGGCTTCCCAACGGCTGGCGGCGATGGTCGACCCCGCGTTGGTCAACCTCGAGGCCGCGCTGCTCAAGGCGGCCGAACGCGGCGCCGAGCTGAGCACCCCAGCCCTTCGGGCGGCGGCGATGATCTTGGACCGAGCCGGCTTCCCGCCCGGCGTCGTGGTCGAGGTGGAGGACCGGCGGGAGAGCACCGCCTGGATTCGGCACGCGACCCTTGCCGAGCACAGGGAGTTGATACGGATCATGGAAAGGTGCCAGGCGAGGATGGCCGGCGAGCACGAGGCCGGCAATGGCACCGACAGAAAAAAGGTTTCGAAGCCGACGCCGAAAACCCTTTCTAAAGCCGAGCCCGAGGTGATGCTCCTGTGACCAGACCCGCGGCCTACATAGCCGCGCTTCCAGGCGCGACAGAGCCCGTAGATAACTCGGTTTCGGAAGGGAACCGAATTTCGGAAGCCGTGCCGGGCGCCTACACCGACCTCCGCGCCTTCCTCGACAGGCTAGCGGCCCGGGGCATCAAGGTCGAGGTCGAGGGCGGCTCGCTCAGGGTCGAGCCCTGGCCCTCGGTCGAGGCCGAGGAGCGGGAGCGCCTGGTGGCCGAGAAGCCGGCGATCCTCGCCCTGCTGGCCGTAAGTCTCCCGGGGGGAAGGGTTTCCGAATCCGCGGCCGCCGTAGCGGCCGCCAATCCCGAGCCGGCGCTGAAGGTCTCGCCCTCGTGGGGCGGCAAGCCCCGACGCTACGACCCGACCAAGCCGTTCTGGAGACAAGGGGACCCGTCGAAGCCGCGGCTCGCGAAGACCACGAGCCGCGGCGTGCGGGTCTATAACGATTTCAGCGAATAGAAAGGAATACGAGATGAGCAACGAAGCGGTTTTCCGAGCAGTCGCCGGGACCTACATCGAGGAGACCGACAACACGATCCGCGCGGCCTGTTGCGGCGAGGTGGCCGGCTCCGGTCGGTGCACCTGCCACGAGCCAGCGATCAGCGCGGCCGAGCGGCGGCGCCGCGCAGCGATGAAGGTCCGGCCCGCCGAGGACCTCGACAGCTTCGAGCCGCCGGATGCCTACGGACCCGCCATCGCGGCCGCACGGGCCAAGCTCGGCCTCCCGGCCGTTCCCGTTCCGCAGCCGGCGGCACCCGTCCGGGCCATCCGGGCCGCCGCGCCGCGCTTCCCGCTGAAGCCGCGGCCCTCGCGCGATCCCTACGAGGCCCACCTGAAGGCGCTCCGGAGGCGGCACAAGATCGGGCCAACCCCGACCCTACCGGCGAATTACGACGGTGGCCCGCCCGACCCTTACGCTGCTCCGCTTCGGGCGCTTCAGGAGGTGGTCTGATGGACCCCATCGACCACCTGCTGGCCCGGCTGGCCGAGGTCCGCGCGGCCCAGCCCGACCCCGGCGACATCGGCGCCCCAAACGAGCGCGAG
>DATKCC010000228.1:0-4222 GCA_035513375.1 Thermoanaerobaculia bacterium
GCGGGGGGCGGAGGTCGAGGAGCTGTTGGCGAACGCCGTGGTCCTGCTCGATCCGGCGCTCAACCCGGACGGCCTCGGCCGCTTCGCTCACTGGGCCAACATGTTCCGGGGGGCGCAGCCGGTCGCCGACCCCGACCACCGCGAGCACGTCGAGGCCTGGCCGGGCGGGCGGACCAACCACTACTGGTTCGACCTCAATCGCGACTGGCTCCTCCTCCAGCACCCGGAGAGCCGAAACCGGGTCGCCGCCTTCCAGCGCTACCGGCCGAACGTGCTCGCCGACTTCCACGAGATGGGCACCTCCTCGACGTTCTTCTTCCAGCCCGGGGTGCCGAGCCGCCAGAACCCGCTCACGCCGGCGAGGAACCTGGAGCTCACCCGCGAGATCGCCCGCTTCCACGCCGAGGCCCTGGACGAGGCGGGGAGCCTCTACTACTCCGAGGAGACCTTCGACGACTTCTACTTCGGCAAGGGGTCGAGCTACCCGGACATCCAGGGAGCGGTGGGGATCCTGTTCGAGCAGGCGAGCGCCCGCGGGCACCTCCAAGAGAAGGGCGCCGGGCAGGGGCTCCTGTCCTTCCCGTTCGCGATTCGCAACCAGCTCCTGGCCTCGCTCTCGACCCTTCGGGCGGCGGTCGCCAAGCGCGGGGAGCTCGTGGCCTACCAGCGCAGCTTCTACCGCGAGGCCCTGGCCGAGTCGGCGGAGGACCCGGTGCGAGCCTACGTCGTGGCCGACCGGGGGGACGCGGCTCGGCTCCACGAGCTGGTCGCGGTGCTCCGGGGCCACGGCATCCGGGTCCACCGCCTGGCCGGGACGATCGAGCGGGACGGCGTCGCCTACGGCCCGGCTGACGCGGTCATCGTCCCGGCGGCCCAGCGCCAGGCCCGGTTGCTGCGGGCGCTCTTCGAGCGCCGGACCGAGTTCGCCGACACCGCGTTCTACGACGTTTCGGCGTGGACCCTGCCCCTCGCCTTCGGCCTGCCGGCGGCCGCGCTCGGCCTAGACGGCTTCCGGAGCGACCTCGTGGGCGAGGAGCTCGCCGGGCCGCCCTTCGGCGAGCCGCTCCCGGCCGGCCGGGTGGCCCCCGAAGCCCAGCCCGTGGCCTGGACCTTCGACTGGACCGGCTTCTACGCCCCGCGTGCCCTCTACCGGCTGCTCCGGGAGGGGATCGAGGTCCGGGTTGCGACCCGGCCGCTGGAAGTGCCCACGGCGGGTGGGCGGCAGGCGCTCGGCTACGGCGCAGTCGTAGTGCCTCTGGGCCTTCAGCCGGACCGCGCCGCCGAGATCCGGGAGGTCCTGGAGACCGCCGCCCGCGAGGATGGCGTCGCCGTCCATGCGATCACCTCGGGGCTGACCGGGGGCGGGATCGACCTCGGCAGCCCGAGCCTCGAGCCGCTGGCGCGGCCGGTCCCGCTGATCCTGATCGGCAGCGGCGTCGCCTCCTACGCCGCCGGTGAGGTCTGGCACCACCTGGACTCGCGGCTGGGGATGGACGTTTCCCTCGCCGACCGCTCCTACTTCGGCCGGCTCGACCTCTCCCGCTATACCCACCTGGTGCTCCCCGAAGGGCGGTGGGACGACCTCTCGGAGCGCGAGGTCGGGGAGCTCGGGCAGTGGGTCCAGCGGGGCGGTACGCTCGTCGCGCTCCAGGGAGCGGCGCTCTGGGTGGAGGGCGCGCTGCTGGGGATCGAGCAGGAAAGCGAGCCCGAAGCAGCCGACGGGGAGCCGCCGGCCGAGCCGCGGCCGTACGCAGACTTCCGGCAGGACATGGCCCGGCCGCTGATCGCCGGCACCATCTTCGAGGCCCGGATCGACCCGACCCACCCGCTCGGGTACGGCTACCCGCCCGGGACCGTGGCGGTCTTCCGCGACTCGGCGCTCACCCTCACCCCGAGCGCCAACCCCTACGACACCCCGCTCCGCTACGCCGAGCGCCCGCTCCTCGCCGGCTATGTCTCGCCGGAGAACCTCGAGCTGCTGGGGGGCACCCCGGCGGTGATCGCCACCCGCCTAGGTCGCGGGGTGGTGATCCGGATGGTCGACGACCCGGTCTTCCGCGGATTCTGGCTCGGCACCGCGAAGCTCCTGTCGAACGCGATCTTCTTCGGACCGGTGATCGAGGAAACCGAGCTGCCGGAAGGGGTGCGCGACCCAGGGCGGTGAATCGCCCCCCTCACGGTGAGCGGTGGCGATCCCGCGCTACTGAGCCGCGCCGAAGATCTCCTCGCGGAAGATCGCGAACGCCCGCCGGTCCCACTCCTCGCCCTTACCGGCGAGCGTCGAGGTCATGACCAGCAGCATCTGGAGCTCCGGGACGACGTAGAGAAACTGGCCGCCGTAGCCGATCGCGGCGAAGGACTCCCAGGGGTCGTCCGGAGGGAGCCACCAGAGGTAGCCGTAGGCGCCGTAGCGCCAGGGCCACCCCTCGGCGTGGCGGCCTGTCGACTCCCCCACCCAGGAGGCCGGCACCACCTGGCGGCCGTTCCAGCGCCCCTGCTGGAGGTAGAGCTGGCCGAGCCGGGCGAGGTCCCGCGGGGTCATCCGGACGCTGTTGCCGCCGAAGAAGTACCCCTCCGGCGAGCGCTCCCAGGAGTGGACCTCGATCCCGAGCGGGCCGAGCAGGCGCTCCCTGGCGAGCTCGAGCGTGCTCTTACCGGAGACCTCGGTGAGGATCGCCGAGACCACGTGCGAGCTGCCGGTCGAGTAGGTGAACCCGGAACCCGGCGCGCCGGTCATCGGCCGCCCGAGGGCCGCACGGGTCCAGTCGCCGGCCGCGACCCAGGCGCCGTAGTGCTCGCCGCTGGTCGAGGCGAGCCCCGGGCTCATCGACAGGAGGTGGGCCAGGGTGATGCGGCGCTTCGCGCCCGGGAGCCTCTCGGCGTAGCTCGGCAGGAGATCGGCGACTGAGGTGTCGAGGCCATCGATCCAGCCCTCGTCGAGGGCGATCCCGACCAGCGCCGAGAGCAGGCTCTTCGAGGCCGATTTGACGTCGTGCGGCCGGCGGTTGAGGTCCGCGCCGGCGAACGAGGCCTCGGCCACGATCCGGCCGTTTCTGACGACCAGGAGGCTCCGCGCGCCAGCGAGGCCCTGAACCGCTTCGATCCCCCGGGTGAGACGCTCCGGGTCGAGCCCTTGCGAGTCGGGCGAAGCGGTTTGCCAGTCGCTGCCGGTGAGCTCGGCCGCGGCGGGTGGGGGAACGCCGACCTCGGTTTCGGCCGGAGCGGGAGGCGCGGGAGGCGGTCCGCCCTCGGCGGAGCACCCCGATGCCCAGGAGAGCAGGAGCGCCAGGAGGGCGCTCGCCCGGGCCCTCCGCATCGTCTCTTACGGCCCCATGCGCTGTTTCAGGTTCTGATAGCCCGAGTCCCGGCTGGCGAGGCGCGAGCGGTCGATCTGGGCCGCCTGGGCGCGGACGTCGCGGATGCGGTCCTCGGTCAGTGGGTGGGTCGCGAAGAACTTCGCCACCGCACCCGGCTGGCTCTGGCGGCGCGCAAGGAGCTTCTCGAACATCGTCGCCATGCCCATCGGGTCGTAGCCGGCGCGCGCCATGTAGGTGACGCCCAGGCTGTCGGCTTCGCGCTCGGCATTGCGGCTGAACTTGGCGAGGGTACCGGTGCCGACGATCTGGGCGAGGATCTGCTGATAGATCGCCGGGTTCTCGCCCAGCACCAGCCCGGCGACGATCGACAGGCCGTAGGAGCGGGTGAGCTGCTCGGTGCCGTGGCGCGCGACGCCGTGCGAGATCTCGTGGGCGAGGACACCGGTGAACTCAGCGACGTTGCCGGCGGTCCGGATCAGGCCCCGGTTGATGTAGACGTGGCCGCCGGGGATGTTGAAGGCGTTGACCTCGTCGTCGGCGACGATATGGAACTTCCACGGCAGGTTCCGCATCTCGGTCTGGCTGACGATGCGCTGGCCGACCTGGTTGACGTAGGCGAGGGCCGAGCGGTCGTTGACCAGCCGGAGCTTCTGGGCGAGGTCACGCTCGAGCTGCCGGCCGAGCTGCCACTCCTCCTCGAGCGAAACCAGGTTGAGCTGGCCCTGGTTGACGCCGGATGAGGCGCAGGCGGCGGTCAGCGCCAGAGCGACCGCGAGCGCAGTGGCCGCGAGCGCGGAAGCGGCTTCCGGGATTCGGGTTCTCATGGGTTGGCCCCTTCTCGAGTCGGGTCCCCCGCGCCGACCCAACCGAGCAAGAGGTGTGCCAGGCCGGTCAGTGATGGAGCT
>DATKCC010000229.1:0-3925 GCA_035513375.1 Thermoanaerobaculia bacterium
GGGTCGCCATCTCGGCGAAGTAGAACTGGATCGCCTGAAACTGGGCGATCGGCCGGCCGAACTGCTCGCGCTCCCGGGCGTAGTCGCGCGCGGTGTCGAAGGCGCCGAGGGCGGTGCCGAGCCCCAGGGCGGCGATCGAGATCCGGCCGCCGTCGAGGATCGCGAGCGCCTGCTTGAACCCCTCGCCCGGCTCGCCCAGCAGATGGTCGTCCGGCACGAAGCAGCGCTCCATAACTACCTCGGCGGTGTCCGAGGCGCGGATGCCCAGCTTGTTCTCCTTCTTCCCCGGCCGGAAGCCCTCCATCCCGCGCTCGAGCACGAAGGCCGAGATGTTGCGGCCTTTCGGCCCCTCGGGGTCGGTGACCGCCATGATCACGCAGACATCGCCGACCGAGCCGTGGGTGGTGAAGGTCTTGGCGCCGTCGACGATCCAGCCGCCGGCGACCTTCTCCGCCCGGGTGCGGGTGCCGGCGGCGTCGGAGCCCGCGCCGGGCTCGGTCAGGCTCCAGGCGCCGATCTTCTCGCCCCGGGCGAGCGGCACGAGCCAGCGCCGCCGCTGCTCCTCGGTGCCGAACTTGAAGATGTGGTTCGAGCACAGCGAGTTGTGGGCGGCGACCGAGATCCCGACCGAGGGGTCGACCCGGGAGAGCTCGGTGACGATCAGTACGTACTCGACGTAGCCGAGCCCGGCGCCGCCGTACTCCTCGGGGAAGATGACGCCCAGGAAGCCGAGCTCCCCGGCCTTCGCGATCACCTCCCGCGGGAAGCGCTGGGCCTCGTCGATCTCGTCGACGATCGGGTCGATCTCCTGGGCCGCGAAGTCGCGGGCGACCTCCCGGATCGCCCGCTGCTCGTCGGAGAAGGAGAAGTCTGGCCCGGACCCGGGCTCGACTCGGGTTGCGATCGGCGAGCTCTCGACGGTCAACATGGGTCCTGATCGTACCGCACCCCGGGCGGAGGCACCCACAGCCGCCCTCCTCGGGGTAGAATGTCCTGATCGCGCCGTCCATCCTGACCTCATGGAAGACCTCCACCGCCTAGAGTTCCACCGTTCCGGCGTCGGCCTCGTTGCGCCCGCCGGAACCGCCGCCGGCCACGCCATCTACATCCCGCGGCAGCCCGACACGGAGCGGGCGCTGCGCTCCTGCACCTGCCCGGTCGCCTCGCGGCAGACTTGCCACCACCTGCTCGAGCTCTCCGCGGGCTTGAAATCCGTCGAGGGCTGGCTCGGCAGGCGCTCCTGGGACGAGGTGTTCACCGGGAGCCTCTGGTTCAGGCTCGCCGAGCTCCTCGCCGACGAGGACGCCGAGCCCTGGTCGGACCTCCGCGTCGAGGAGCTCGGCAACGGCGCCGGCGCCGCCCTCTCGATCTCTTCGCCGCGCGGCGGCGAGCGCGCCAGGTGGCTCGACGGGGCGGCCTCGCGCCTGCGGCTTCTCGAGCGGCTGGGCAAGGCGCCGGCCGAGGGCCCCTTCGCCGACCGCGCGGGGCTGATCGAACGCCTGGCCCGCTTCCAACTCAGCCAGCAGGAGCGCGCCCTCGAGCGGGCCGGCATGAAGAGCCGCCGGCAAACCCGCGAGGAGAGCTTCTGGTTTCGGCTCGCCTACCACTGCGCCCGGGAGCTCCCCGGCGACGGCTTCTCGTTCCGGCCGGCGGTCGACAAGCGGACCGGCACCTTCACCTTCACCTGCCACCGGGGCGGCGAGGCCGTGCTCCGGTTCGCCGTGCCGCGCGCCGCAGTCGAGCCGGTCTTGCGCCTGCTGCGCACCGAGCTCCCCGATCAGGAGGACCTGGCGGTCCACCCGATCCCGCTCAAGACCCTGTTCCGGGTGAGCCCGGCGACCGTGATCGAGGAGTACGATTTCGACGTCCGGCCGGTGATCGTCACCCTGCTTCGGACCGGCGAGCGGCGCTACACCGAGCGCGAAGACTTCGAGAAGTTCCGCTACGGCCGCCTCCTCTACGTGCCCGAGCTCGAGGTCCTGGCCGAGCTCGAGGAGCCGGGAAAGGAGCGCAAGTTCCGCGCTCCGCTGCGCCTGCGGCTCAAGCGCAGCCAGGTGGCGGCGTTCCTCGACGACCACCAGGCCGAGCTCGCCGAGGGCACCGTGGTCCTCGAGGAGCCGCTCAGGAACCTCCAGGTCTTCCGCGCCTTCGACCGGCTGGAGATTCGCGCCGAGGAGCTCACCGGCAAGGACCTCGCGAGGGCGGGGTTCGACCCATCGGAGCTCGACGAGGCCGAGGAGCGAAGCTGGTACTGGCTCTCGGTCCATTACGGCCTGGGCGAGGCGCGGATCTCCCTCGCCGACCTCCTGCGGGCGCGGCGGGACGGGCTGCCCTATCTGGAGGTCCCCGACGGCTGGATCGACCTCTCCGCCTCCGAGATCGACGCCATGGAGGCGGTCTTCGCCGGCCGCGACTCGGACGGCGATCTCGGCCATCCGGCCGATGGCGGCCGCTACCACCTCGGCCTGCCCGAGCTCCTCCGCCTCCAGGCCGCCGCCGAGCGGCCGCTGCCGATCGACATCCGGGCCGAGGGCGAGGCCCGGGAGCTCCTCGACCGCGTGGTCCAGCTCCGGCCGGCGCTCCCCTACCGGCCGCCCCGGGCGCTCACGACGAAGCTCCGCGAGTACCAGGTGCTGGGCACCAACTGGCTCCGGTTCCTGGCCGAGAATCGCCTGGGTGGCCTGCTCGCCGACGACATGGGCCTCGGCAAGACCCACCAGGCGATGGCCCTGATGGCGAGCCTGACCGAGCAGGACGGCATCGACGGGCCGTTCCTGGTGGTCGCGCCGACGACGGTCCTGCCGCACTGGCGCTCGAAGCTCCGCGAGCACGCCCCGGGCCTGCCGGCGGTCGTCCACCACGGCCCGCAGCGGGACCTCGGCCAGAGCCTGCGCCAGGGGCGGGTGATCCTCACCTCCTACGGCGTGCTGCGCAACGACGCCCAGGAGCTCGCGCGCGTGCCGTTCGCGCTCGTCGTCCTCGACGAGATCCAGCACCTGAAGAACCGGGACACGGTGAGCTGGCGCTCCGCCGCCGGCCTGCGCGGCGAGGTCACGATCGGCCTGACCGGGACGCCGATCGAGAACTCCCTCTCCGAGCTCAAGGCGCTCTTCGACGTCGTGCTGCCCGGGTACCTCGGGAGCGACGCCCGCTTCGAGGAGCGCTACGGCAGCGGCGAGACGCCGGAGGAGCCGGCGGCGCGGGCCCGCATCGCCGAGCTCCGGCGGGTGATCTCGCCGTTCATCCTCCGGCGCACCAAGGCGGCGGTCCTCGACGAGCTGCCGGAGAAGATCGAGGACCTGCGCCTGTGCGCGCTCTCGGAGGACCAGATCGGCCTCTACCGCGAGGCGATCGAGGCCCGCGGCGCCGAGCTCGTCGGCCAGCTCCGGGAGGGCTCGGGGCCGGTGCCCTACATCCACATCTTCGCCCTGCTCAACCTGCTGAAGCAGATCTGCGACCACCCGGCGCTCGCCTTGGGCGACCTCGAGCGCGCCGGCGACTACGCCTCGGGCAAGTGGGACCTCTTCCGCGAGCTCCTCGACGAGTCGCTCGACAGCGGCCAGAAGGTGGTCGTCTTCAGCCAGTACCTGGGGATGATCGGGCTGATCGAGCGCCACCTGCGCGAGCTCGGCGCCCCCTACGTCACCCTGACCGGCTCGAGCCGCGACCGGGGCGAGCTCGTCGACCGGTTCAACCGCGATCCCGACTGCCGGGTCTTCGTCGGGAGTCTCAAGGCCGGCGGCCAGGGGATCGACCTCGTGGGCGGCTCGGTCGTCATCCACTACGACCGCTGGTGGAACGCCGCCCGCGAGGACCAGGCGACCGACCGGGTCCACCGCATGGGCCAGCGCCGCGCCGTCCAGGTGTTCAAGCTGGTCACCGAGGGCACGCTCGAGGAGAAGATCCACGCCATCATCGAGAGGAA
>DATKCC010000230.1:0-4993 GCA_035513375.1 Thermoanaerobaculia bacterium
GCCACCGTGGGGCTCCTGGCCCTCGGCGTAGCCAAGTTCGTGCCGGTCGCGGGGGCCTGGATCTGGACCGTCGCCACGCTCATCGGCGTCGGCGCCAGCCTCGGCTCGAAGTTCGGCCGCGAGGAGGCCTGGTTCCAGATCACCGAGCTCGACGGGGCGGCGCCCCGCCGGGCGTGAGGCCTGCCGCCCGCTCCGCCCGCGCCTGGTAGGGTGCGGCCCAGCCGCAGAGGCCGAATTAGTCGTCTGATCGGAGCCGAATCTTGACGAACGAGCCGAGTTTTTCGCGCAGGCCGCAACGGGTGGGGGCGTCCTGCCCCCCCGCAAGCCGCTGCCGGCGAAGGTGGCTCGTCGGTTTGAGGCGGAGCTTCGGTAGCATCAGCCTGTGAGAATCGACCGAGCCACCGGCCTGATCGAAGGCGCGCGCCAAGTCCCGTCGCCCAACCAGGACGCCCGGCCGGAGGGGATCGAGCCCGAGCTGGTGGTGGTCCACGGCATCTCCCTGCCGCCGGGGGAGCTCGGGGGGCCGTGGATCGACCACCTGTTCACCAACCGCCTCGACCCGGAGGCCCACCCCTACTTCCGGGAGATCGCCGATCTCAGGGTCGCGGCGCACGTCCTCATCCGCCGCGACGGCGAGCTGGTCCAGTACGTCCCCTGCCACCGCCGCGCCTGGCACGCCGGCGTCTCCCGCTGGCGGGAGAAGGAGGCGGTCAACGACTTCTCGGTCGGCGTCGAGCTCGAGGGCACCGACGAGCTGCCCTACGAGGACAGCCAATACCAGCGCCTGGCCGAGCTCGTCCGCGCCCTCGCCGCGACCTACCCCGGAATCACCCCCGACCGCCTCGCCGGGCACTCAGGCATCGCCCCTGGCCGCAAGACCGATCCTGGCCCGGCGTTCGACTGGGTGAGGGTCCAGAAGCTCCTCCAGGCCTAGCAGCCCACCAGGCGTCGAGGAACCGACCGCCGGAGTCAGCCGCTAGCGAACGGTGGCCGGGCCACCCCGGCGGAGCCTTTGCGGCGCTGCTCGAAGGCACGGGCACGCCTCTCGAAGTCAGGGACCAGCCTACCGAAGGCCCCGCCGGAGCTCCGATTCCAGAAGCGTTACCTCGAGCTCCGCCGCGGCGGGACGGCCGCCGCGCCGTGATATCCTGGCCCTTCACCCGGGGGCGGCGGCCGATGGTTCCCCCTGGCTCTGCGCCGCCCCGATCCTCGAGCTCGTAGCGCATCACGGGAGATTCTCTTCGATGGAGATCCGCGATCTGGTCCTAGTGGACGGGGTGAGGACCCCCATGGGCGCCCTCAACGGCGGGTTCGCCGACGTTTCGGCGATCGACCTCGGCGCCCATGCCGCCCGGGCCCTGTTCAAGAAGCTGGGCGTCGACCCGGCCGAGATCGACCACGCCGTCGTCGGCAATGCCCTGCAGACCTCGGCCGACGCGATATACGGCGCCCGCCACGTCGCCTTGAAGGCCGGGGTGCCGCACGAGGTGCCGGCCCTGACCGTCAACCGGCTCTGCGGCTCCGGCATCCAAGCGATCGTCTCCGGGGCGCACATGATCCTGGCGGGTGAGGCCACCACCTGCCTGGTGGGCGGGATGGAGAACATGACCCAGGCGCCGCATGTGCTGTGGAAGGCACGCAGGGGCTACCGCCTCGGCCACGCCGAGCTTCAGGACTACCTGATGGCGGCGCTCCTCGATCCCTACTGCGGCTGCTACATGGCCCAGACCAGCGACAACCTCGCGCGCGACTATCGAATCAGCCGCCCGGAGCAGGACGAGTTCGCGCTCGAGAGCCACGCCAAGGCCGCGGCCGGTTGGGAGAGCGGCCGGCTGGCCGAGGAGGTGGTGCCGGTCGAGGTCGGGGAGGGCAAGCGGACGCGAACCGTCGAGCGCGACGAGCACCTCCGGCCCGAGAACACCCTCGAGGGGCTGTCGAAGCTGGTACCGGCATTCGACAAGGAGGGCTTCGTCACCGCCGGCAACGCCTCGGGGATCGTCGACGGCGCGGCGATGCTGCTCCTCTCGACCCGCGAGCGGGCCGAGGAGCGGGGCTGGCAGCCGCTCGGCCGGATCCTCTCCTGGAGCGTGGTCGGGGTCGAGCCGTCGCGGATGGGGATCGGGCCGGCGCCGGCGATCCGCAAGGCGCTCGAGAAGGCCGGCAAGAGCCTCGACGCGATCGACCTGGTCGAGATCAACGAGGCCTTCGCCGGCCAGGTCCTGGCGGTGGTCAAGGAGCTCGCCCTCGACACCGTCAAGCTCAACGTCAACGGCGGCGCGATCGCGATCGGCCACCCGCTGGGCGCGACCGGCGCCCGGATCACGCTGACGTTGCTCAAGGAGCTCCGGCGCCGGGGTGGTGGGTGCGGGGTGGCTTCCGCCTGCATCGGCGGGGGGCAGGGCATCGCCATCGTGGTGGAGACCGTGTGACCGCGGGATCGACCGGAGAGCCGCGGGGCACCGTGGGTTCCGGTGGGCCAGGGCCCACCCTACTCGACCTCACCGGCCGCCGGGTGGTGGTGACCGGTGGCAGCCGGGGGATCGGCGCCGCCTGCTGCCGGCTCTTCGCCCGGGCCGGGGCGGCGGTGTGCGTCGTCTACCGCGAGAGCGACTCGGCGGCGGCCGACGTCCTGGCCGAGCTCCGCCGGACCTCCGAGCGCCCGCACATGCTCTTTCGCACCGACCACAGCCGGAGCGACCAGGTGCGGCGGCTGTTCGACTTCGTCGCCCGGGAGTGGGGCGGCCTCGACTGCCTGGTGAACAACGCCGGCATCTGGGAGCGCAACCCGATCGCCGAGCTCGACCTCGAGCGCTACGTCAGGGCGATGGACGTCAACCTCCTCGGCCCGTTCTTGTGCACCGCCGCCGCGGTCCCGCTGCTCGAGGGCTCGGACGACGGCAACGTCGTCAACTTGTCCTCGACCGCCGGCCAGCGCGGCGAGGCCTTCCACAGCCCGTACGCGGCGAGCAAGGGGGCGCTGATCTCGGCCACCAAGTCCTGGTCGACCGAGCTCGCCCCGCGCATCCGGGTCAACTCGGTCGCCCCGGGTTGGGTCGACACCGACATGTCGTCCGCCTCGCTCACCGGCCCCGGCCGCGCCGAGATCGAGCGCACCATCCCGCGCGGCCGCGTGCCCTCCGCCGAGGAGATCGCCGGGCCGGTCGTCTTCCTCGCCTCACCCCTCGCCCGCCACATCACCGGCGAGATCTTGAACGTCAACGGTGGCGCCGTTCTGGTCGGGTAGCAACGGGCCGCCCTCGCTCTGGCTCGGGCGCGGCGGCGGGACGGTCACCGAGGTCGAGGTGGCGGTCGTGGGCGGCGGCGTAGTCGGCCTCTCGGCCGCCTACTGGTTGACGCGCCTGGGCAAGCGCCCACTGCTGCTGGAGGCGGGGCACCTCGCCGGCCGCGCCTCGGGGCGAAACGCCGGGTTCCTCCTCACTGGCTCGCCGGAGCTCTTCTCGAGCTTCGAGCGCCGGGTCGGTCCCGAGGCGGCGCGGGCCTTCTGGGAGCTCTCCCGGGACAGCCGCGAGCTCCTCCGCACCGAGCTCCTCGATTCCGGCCGAGTCGAATGCCGCTTCCGCGACGAGGGGAGCTGGCTCGCGGTAGTCGGCGGCGGCGAGGAGGAGGCGGAGCTCCGGGCGAGCGGCGAGCGGCTGGCGGGGCTGGGCTTCGATCTCGAATGGCACGAGGGGGACGAGGTCGAGCGCGCGAGCGGCAGCCCGCGGGTCCGCGCGGCCCTTCATCAGCCCCGGGACGGCGGTCTCGACCCTGTTCTCCTCTGCCGCGGTATCGCGACGGCTGGCGGCTTCCCCGTTCGGACCGGCGCCTGGGTCCATCGCCTCGAGCCGTGCGGCGACCGGATCGAGATCGTCGCCGACGGCGGCAGGGTTCTCGCCGAGCGGGTGGTAGTGGCGCTCAACGCCTACGCGCCGGCGCTCCTGCCCTGGCTCGCGCGCGAGATCCGGCCGGTCCGGGGGCAGATGCTCGCGACCGGCCCCGGCGAGCGCTCGATCCGCGGCGTCTGGTACCTGAACCAGGGCTTCGAGTACGTGCGCCAGGCGGACGACGGCGCGGTCGTCGCCGGCGGGGGGAGGCGGGCGCTCCGGCGCTCCGAGATCGGCTACCTCGAGCACCCGACGGCGAGCGTCCAGGGGGCGCTCGAGCGCTTTCTCCACGAGACCTACCCGGACTTCGCCGAGCGCCCGATCGAGCGCCGCTGGGCCGGGGTGATGGCGTTCACCGAGGACGGGCTGCCGCGCTCCGGCGAGGCGCCCGGGCTGCCCGGCGTGGTCTACGCCGCCGGCTTCAACGGCCACGGGCTGTCGCTCGGCTTCGCGACCGGCCGCTGGCTCGCCCGGCGCGTCCTCGGCGAGACCGACGAGCCCCTGCTGCCGCCGGCCCGGCCGGGGGCGCCGCCTTCGCCGCTCCTGCCATAGAGCGCGTGGTAGCATGCGCCGCGCTTCGGCGGCCAGCGAACCCGTGGACCTACCCTGGGAGCGATCCTCGTGTTCCAGACCATCGTCTCGACCCTCGAAAGATGGGTGTGGAGCGTCGGCATCCCGGCGGGGGGCGGGGAGACCATCCCCTTCATCGTCCTCGCCCTGCTCGGCACCGGCGTCTTCCTCACCCTCCGCCTCGGCTTCATCCAGCTCCGGCACCTGGGGCACGGCTTCGCGGTCACCACGGGCAAGTACGACGACCCGACCGAGCCGGGCGACGTCTCCCACTTCCAGGCCCTGACCACGGCGCTCTCGGCGACCGTCGGCATCGGCAACATCGCCGGCGTGGCGCTCGCCATCCACTGGGGGGGCCCCGGCGCCCTGTTCTGGATGTGGATGACCGCGCTCCTCGGCATGGCGGTCAAGTACACCGAGGTCACCCTCGCCCAGCACTACCGCAAGGTCGAGTTCCCCGACCAGGACCCCCACCGCTGGGAGGGCTCGGTCTCGGGCGGGCCGATGTACTACATCGAGCGCGGCTTGAAGGAGCGCTT
>DATKCC010000231.1:0-2404 GCA_035513375.1 Thermoanaerobaculia bacterium
CCGTTGCTCACCACGCCGTGCTCCCACGGGTGGAGCGCGGTGAGCATCGAAGCGTGGGAGGGCTGGGTGATCGAGGTCGCCGCGTAGAAGCGCTCGAACCGAACGCCGGCGCGGGAGCGCTCGAGGAGCCGCGGCATCGCCGACTCGGCGCCTTCCCCTTCCGCCGGGACCAGGGAGTCGTAGCGCAGGGTATCGAGGGTGACGAGCACCACCCGGACCGGTTGCGGGTCGCGGCAGGCGCCGAGCGTGACGAGGATCGTGAGGCCGATCAGGGCGCGAACGCGGCGCATCGGGGCTCGGGGGTAAGGGGTCAAGGGAACCTTACGGCGCTTACCGCATTATGTCCTGTGGAGCCGGCACGTGACCTTGCCCATCGCCCGAGCCGAGAACGACCCTGACGACGCCGCGCTGATGGCCCGCCTGGCCGGCGGCGACCGCGACGCGTTCGCTCTCCTGATCGACCGGCACAAGGACGCCCTGGTGTCCTATCTGGCCCGCCTCACCGGATCGCGCGACCGCGGCGAGGACCTGGCGCAGGAGAGCTTCCTCCGCCTGTTCCGCAACTCCGGGAGCTACCGCGAGCGAGGGCACTTCACCGCCTTTCTCTACCGGATCGGCACCAACCTGGTGCGCTCCGAGGCGCGACGGGAGCGCCGCTGGCGGCGGATGGCGCCGGAGCTGGCGCGGCCGCGGCCGGAGGCGGCCGAGCCGCGCGGTCCGCGGCGCCTGCTCGAGCGCGAGATCCAGGGGCGGCTGGCCGCGGCGGTGGCGGCCCTGCCGCTCGCGCTCCGGGCACCGCTGGTGCTCTACGAGATCGAGGATTGGCCGCAGCGGGAGATCGCCCGCGCCCTCGGCTGCCGGGAGGGAACGGTCAAATCCCGCCTGCACCGGGCTCGGGCCCGTCTGCGGGAGGAGCTGGCGCCTTACTGGGGGCAGCGAGGAGGTTCGAGATGACGACCGAGGACGGAACCCTTTCGCGGCAGACCGCGGAGGATCGAACGGAGACGGCAGGCACGGCCGACCCGCTCCTGGCCGGGCTCCGCGCGCTCCCCCGGGAGGCCGCCGGCGAGGGCTTCACAGCGCGGGTCTTCGAGCGGCTGGACCGAGCGCCGGTCGCGGCGCGGCTGGATCCCCACTGGCTCCCGGCGTGGCGGTTGGCGGCCGCGGCGGCGCTCGCCGCGCTCGCTCTGGGCGCCCTGGTCTGGAGCCTCGCCCCGGCACCGCCGCCGGCCGCCGACCGGGCACCCGCCCAGCTCGGCGCCCTGGAAGCCGAGCACGCGAGCCTGGCCGCGGAGCTCGCGGAGATCCGGCGGCTGGCCGAGGAGCCGGTGCCCCTCTTCTATCTAGGGGGCGACGACGAGGTGGACCTGGTGCTCGACCTGGGGCTCCTGGCGCGGGAGCGACCCCGACAACTCATTCCTACAGGAGGACTCAGACCATGAGCCGTACCGAGCTGCGAGACCGTGATCCCCGTAGACCCTTCCACCTCGGCGCCGCCACCTTGACGGCCGCCGCCCTGCTGCTCGCGGCGGGGCCCGGCCTGGCATCACCGGCGGGCGAGACCGGCGAGGAGGGCGAGACCCGCAAGCGCGTGGTGGTCCTGTCGAAGGAGGGCGGCCCGGGCGACCGGGTGGTCATGGGCCGGCTCCTGGGCGGCGGCTTCCTGGGCGTGGAGCTCCTGCCCTTGACCAGTGAGCTCCGCGCGCACTTCGGCGTCCCCGCGGACCGCGGCGTGATGGTGGCGCGGGTGCTCGAAGACAGCCCGGCCGCCGAGGCCGGCCTCCAGGTGGGCGACGTCGTGACCGCCGTCGAGGCCGAAGCGGTGGAGACCCCCTGGGACCTGTCGATGGCCGTCCGCGGCAAGGAGGCCGGGGATCGGGTGACCCTGGAGGTTTGGCGGGACCGCCGGGCGCTCGACTTCGCGGTAACCGTGAAGGAGCGGGAGCGTCAGCGGATCGACGTCGGGCGGCTGCTGGAGCTGGGCGAAGGTCCCCAGGGGATCCGCTGGCGCGAACACCGCGCTGGGCGGCTGGAGGCTCCCACTCTCTTCTTCGAGCCCGAGGTGGTGGAGCGGCTCGGCGTGTCGCTCGAGAAGATCGACCTGCCGCGGCTCAGCCGTCGGCTCGGCGAGCGCAACCAGGAGCTGGAGCAGCGCCTAGTCGAGCTCGAGAAGCGCCTGCAGGAGCTCGAGAAGGAGCTCCGGCAAAAGTAGGTCGCATCACCCGGCGGCGCGGGACGACCGGGTCGCCGCGCCGCCTCCGCTCTCGTCGTCCCCTTCGGCAGCCGGGACCGCGCCGGCCGCCGCCTGAGCACGATCCACCAGGTCGGCGCGCCGCAGGACGTAGCGCAGGAGGTTGTGAAAGCCCTCCAGCATCTGCCCCACCGCCTGCTCCTCGCCCGGCTC
>DATKCC010000232.1:0-3990 GCA_035513375.1 Thermoanaerobaculia bacterium
GCGCCTTGTATCCGGCCCCACGGCGCTCGCAACGCGGCCACACGGACTTCCACCACGGGCTGCTAGGGTGCGGCCGCTGCGGAGTGCTCAGGGCCGCCGCGGAGCCAGCGAGCGGACATAGGCCGCGACGTCTCGGAGCTCCCGCTCGTCGAGCATGTCCTTCCAGGGCAGCATCTTGGGCGCCAGGCCCAAGACCTGGCCGCCCTCGACGATCACCTGGTAGAGCTCCCAGTCGGTGGCGGTCTTGAGCGCCTTCGGGTCGGTCAGGTCACGGGGGGGCGGATCGGACTTGATGCGGCCGTTTCCCTTGCCCTCCGGGCCGTGGCAGAGAGCGCAGCTCTTACGGTAGACCAGGCCGCCCTGCTCGAGGTCGCCGGTGAGTCGGAAGCCCGCGGGCTCGGGCGGCAGCTTCGAGCGGTCGACCTCCGCCGCCGCGGGAAGCACCGCCGCTGGCAGGAGGCAGAGCAGGCCGGCCAGGAGGATCGGGAGCCGGGACGCAAGGTGACGGCGCATCGGTGCCGCCACTCTACACGGCTCCGCACCGCCCCGCCATGGTCGCTTCCGGCAACCCGAGGGCGCCGCGTCAGCTCGCCGCCGGCCAAGCCGCCTTGACTCCTGCACCGAAGAGTACTACCATGATCCTACCATGGTAGTACCGAATGAGGACCGACCGAGGGCCAGGGCCGGCGGGAGCGCGAAGATCTCCGTCAGCCTTCCGGCAGCGGACCTGGAGCGAGTCGACCGGGAGTGCCGGGAGGCAGGCGAGAGCCGGAGCGAGCTCTTCCGCCGCGCCCTCCAGGCCCTTTTCGATGGCAAGAGCCGTGATGCGGCGGCCCGGCGCTACGTCGAAGGCTACGTCGCGGAGCCGGAGACCGAGTACGAGGTCGCCGCCGCCGGCTCCCTCGCCCCGGCGGCCTTCGACGAGGAAGAGTGGGAGTGAGACGGGGCGAGATCTGGTGGGCGAGGCTGGCCTCTCCCGCCGGCCGACGCCCCGTCCTCCTCCTCTCCCGCGACGAGGCCTACCTGGTCCGGAGCCTGGTCACCGTGGCGCCGGTCACCACCAAGATCCGCTCGATCCCGGTCGAGCTGCCCCTCGGGCCGGAGGACGGGCTGCCGAAAGCGTGCGCCGCCAACCTCGACTCGGTCGTCACCATCCCGAAGGCGACACTGGAGCGGCGGATCGCCACCCTCTCGCCGGAGAAGCTCAAGGCCGCCGCGGAGGCTCTACGCTTCGCCCTGGATCTGCGGCGGGAGTGAAGCCGGGAGGAGGCAAGCTCCTCCCCTACGAGCGGTCGGGAGCAGTGACCCGCCATGGCCTGCTCGCGTTCCGCCCAGGTCCTTCGCAGGCTCCCTTCGACTCGCCGGCTCTCTCAGGACGGGCAAGGATGACCGTTGGGCGATGGAGGAGCGTTTCGGGATCATCCGTCCACGAAGTCACGAACCGGAGTCGCGTGGCGCAGCCGGCGGTAGTTTCTCGGAGGCGCTTTCCAGCCGGAGAGAAAGCTACCCCGGCGGAGCCCTTGGGGCGCTTCTCGAAGTCGAAACTCGCGCTCGCCAAAGCGGACGCGGATCGCCTCAGGCCGACCGCGCTTGGGCTCGGTTGCGGTAGAGGCTCTCGTCGACGACCGCGACCATCCGTTCGACGTCGAGGTCGCGGCCGAGGAAGCCGCGGATGCGCTCGGCCTCTTCGCGCGGGCGCTCGAGGACCGCCGTGTAGTGGAGGTCGATCGACCGGAAGTGCTGGGCGTGGCGCAGCAGGGCGCTCACCCGCCGGAGGTGGCTCTGGTAGAGCTCGAGCATGCGCTCGTCGGAGGTCTCCGAGCTCTCGCTCCGGCGCTCCAGCATCTTCGCCTGGGAGGCGACCACCTCCTGGAGGTTCCGGCGCATGAACAGGAGCCGGTAGTTCAGGTCCCGTGGCAGGTACTGGAGGAGCGACGACACCACCTTGATCCCCTTGCCCCGGGCCTCGACCACCCAGGCCCTGTCCTCGGCTCGGGCGAGCTCCTTGACCCGCTCGTCCTCGAAGTAGCCTTTGGGGTTGTCGACGTCGGCCGAGCGCTCGTGGTCGGTCACGAGCGGCAGCCCGCCGGCCTCGAGCATCTTCATCGCCATCGAGGTCCCGGAGCGCGGCAGCCCCGAGACGACCACCACCGGCTCGCCGTAGCGGACCCGCCGGTAGATCCACTGGAACGCTGCCACGCCGTGCTCGTCTCCGATCCGGTTGCGGTAGTATGTCGAATGCCCCCGGGCGCCACCGAGCCGGGGGCTGGGCCGCGCGCGCCGTGCATCGGCTCGGGCCCGATCCGAAGACTATACCGGCGCCATCACCCCACGAGGAATCCCGGAGAGTCCATGATTGCAGGAGCGAAGAGCTTCGCCCGCCCGCGCCCCGCCCGGTGGTGGCTCGGGGCCCTCGCGGCCGCCGCCGCCCTAGCCCTGGCCGCGCCGGCCGAGGCCTACGTCGGCCCCGGGGCCGGGTTCGCCCTGCTCTCCTCGTTCCTGGTCCTCTTCGTCACCATCCTGATCGCGATCGCGTCGATCCTGATCCTCCCGTTCCGCTTCCTCTGGCGCCTGATCCGCCGGCGGCGGCAGGCCAAGCCCCACATCCGGCGCCTGATCGTGGTCGGGCTCGACGGCCAGGAGCCCAAGATCACCGACCGCCTGATGGCCGAGGGCAAGCTGCCGAACTTTCAGAAGCTCGCCGAGGCCGGCTGCTACCACCGGCTCGCGACCACCTACCCCTCGGTCTCGCCGGTCGCCTGGTCGTCGTTCTCGACCGGTACGACGCCGGCCAAGCACGCCATCTTCGACTTCCTCGACCGCGACCTGAGGACCTACCTGCCGCGGCTCTCCTCGACCAGGATCGGCACCGTCGACCGGTTCTTGAAGCTCGGCAAGCTCCGCATCCCGTTGGCCAAGCCGGAGCTGCGGCTGCTGCGCAAGTCGAAGCCGTTCTGGACGCTGCTCGGCGAGCAGGGGATCTGGAGCACCGTTCTGCGGGTGCCGATCACCTTCCCGCCGGACAAGTTCTACGGCGCCGAGCTCTCGGCCATGTGCGTGCCCGACCTCCTCGGCACCCAGGGGACCTTCCTCCTGTTCACCACCCGGCCCTCGGCGGAGCGGTTCAAGGAGGGGGGCCTGCGGATTCCGGTCGCGCTCGACGGCGAGCGGATCGAGACCGTCCTCGAGGGGCCGCCCAACATGTTCCGGGAGGGCGAGCCGCCGCTCGCCCTGCCGCTCGCGATCGAGCTCGACCGCAAGGCCGGGAAGGCCCGGATCAGCGTCGGTGACGAGGAGCTGGAGCTGGCGCCGGGGAAGCTCTCGCCCTGGGTGCCCCTGAGCTTCTCGGCCGCCCCGGGGATCAAAGTCCGCGGCATCACCCGGATGATGGTCACCGAGATGGGCGAGCACCTCTCGCTCTACGTCGCGCCGATCGCGTTCGACCCGGAGAAGCCGGCGATGCCGATCTCCCACCCGGGCTACTACGCGACCTACCTCGCGAAGCGGATCGGCCCCTACTCGACCCTCGGCCTGGCCGAGGACACCTGGGCGCTCAACGAGGGAGTGATCGACGACGGCGCCTTCCTCGAGATGACCTACGACGTCGACCGCGAGCGCCAGGACATGTTCTTCGCCGCCCTCGACCGCCTGCGCCGCGGCGCCCTGGTCTGCGTCTTCGACGCCACCGACCGCATCCAGCACATGTTCTGGCGCTACACCGAGGCGGGCCACCCGGCGAACCCGACGACGAACGGGGGCGCCCAGCCGCCGCACGCGAACGCCATCGAGGAGCTCTACCGCCACAACGACGAGCTGGTCGGCCGGGTGATGGCGAAGCTCGGGGAGGGCGACGTGCTGATGGTCGTCTCCGACCACGGCTTCGCCTCCTTCCGCCGCGGCGTGAACCTGAACGCCTGGCTGCTGCGGGAGGGCTACCTGCACCTGAAGGAGGGCGCCGACGGCTCGGCCGAGTGGCTGCGCGACGTCGAC
>DATKCC010000233.1:0-8126 GCA_035513375.1 Thermoanaerobaculia bacterium
CCCCTGGCCGAGGGCGCAGTTCATGGTCAGGAGCTCGTCGACCTGGGAGCGACGCTCGATGCCCTCGGCGATCACGTCGAGGGAGAGGCCCTGGCCGAGCTGGACGATCGCCTGGACCAGAGCGGTCGTCCCGGAGTCGCGCCCGAGGCCGTCGATGAAGATCCGGTCCACCTTGACCGCGTCGACCGGAAAGCGGCGGATGTAGGAGAGCGACGAGTAACCGGTTCCAAAGTCGTCGAGTGCCAGCCGGATGCCGAGCTCCTTGAGGCGCAGCAGGAGCTCCTCGGCCCGGTCGGCGTCGCGCACGACGGCGCCTTCGGTGATCTCCAGCGTGAGCAGCCCCGGGGGCAGGTCGAAGTCCTCGATCGCGGCGGCCACTTCGTCGACGATCCCGGAGTCCCGCAGCCGGCTGGGCGAGAGGTTGACGTTGACCCAGAGTGGCCGCTCGAGGCGCGGTCCGTCGAGCAGGCCATGGGCGACGCGGCAGGCCTCCCGGAGCACCCAGCGGTCGATGTCGCCGAGGATTCCGGCGTGCTCGGCGAAGGGGACGAAGGCCGCTGCTGGCAGGAGCCCGCGCTCAGGGTGGCGCCAGCGAACCAGGGCCTCAACCCCTTCCGGGCGGCCGTCCGAGAGGCTGCAGATCGGCTGGTAATGGACGACCAGCTCCCGGTCCTCGAGCGCCCGCCGGAGCTCGGCCTCGAGGTGGAGGCGCCGGAGGGCCCGGGCGTGCATCGCCCGCTCGAAGATCACGACCTCTCCCTTGCCCTTCTCCTGGGCGGCGTGGAGCGCCGTGTCCGCGTTGCGCATGAGCTCGTCCTGGCCGGTCGCCCCGGGCTCCTCGATCGCGATGCCTACCGAGCCGGAAAGGCGGACCTCGCGGTCGCCTACCAGGAAGGGCTGGGTGAGGAGGCCCTGGAACCGCTGGGCCGCCTGCGGAGCCTCCACTTCCGCCCGCCCATCCTCGACCAGGACGGCGAACTCGTCGCCGCCGACCCGGGCGACCGTGTCGCCCGCGCGCACCGAGCTCCGGATCCGCTCGGCGAAGGCGATGAGAACTTCGTCGCCGGCGGCGTGGCCGAGGCTGTCGTTGATCCGCTTGAAGTCGTCGAGGTCGAGGAGGACGAGGGCCACCCGCTGGTTCTCACTCCGCTGGCGCCCCAGAGCGCGCTCGACGCGCTCGAGGAAGAGGGAGCGGTTGGGCAGGCGGGTCAGGTCGTCGTGGAGGGCCTGGAACAGCTTCTGCGAGGCCATCAGGCGCTGAACCTGGTAGAGCTGGGCGTTGGCGATCGCCGAAGCCGCCTGCTCGCCGAACAGCGACAGCGCCCGAAGGTCGTGCTCGGTGTAGTCCCGTCCGGGGCGGGCGTTGACGTTGAGCACCCCGAGCAGGGCCCCGCGGTTGAGCAGTGGCACCGACATGGCGCTCGCCGGCGAGGGAGGCCCCGATGGGCGATGGGCAACGGCCCGGGCCACCCGGCCGGAGATCAGCAGCGGCTCCTGCGTGGCGGCCACCCGGCCGGCGATTCCTTCGCCGAAGGCCATCCGGGCGCCCTGAGCGGCGCTCTGGCCGCCGGTGGCGACGGTGCGGAGCTCACGGCCACCCGAGGCGAGCATGATCGAGCCGTCCCGGCCGTCGAGGATCTCGATGGCGGAGGCTACGATCGTGCTCAGCACCTGGTCGAGGTCGAGCCCGAGGTTGATCGCCTTGCCCGCCGCGAGCAGCGTCGCCAGCTCCCGTAGGCGGTGGGTGAGGGCCGCGGTGAGGACCTTCTCCTCGACCAGGAGGTGGGTGAGCCGCCGGAGGTGGAGCTCCTTCTCGATCGTGTAGGCGCAGAACAGGGCGATCAACGCGAGGAGCCCGTAGGGAAGAACCGCCGGCAGGAGCCAGGAGGGCAGGCTTGCGGGTCGCCCGGAGACCAGTCCGTAGGCGAAGAGCGAGAGGGCCCCAGCCACGAGGATCAGGAGCAGCGAAGCGAGCGCCCAGAGCTGGAGGCGGCGGCGCTCGACCGCTTCGAGGCTTGGAGGCTCGAAGGTGCTCAGACCCGCGATTCGGGCCGCGCGCTCTACGAGCCGGTACGCGGGCCCCTCCGAGGCTTGGATCGTCGTCACCTTCCGCACTCCTCGGGTGGAAGGCCCAGTCACGACCGGTGCGCGAAACCGGGAGGTCCGAGGCCTGTTGCGAGTATCGCTGGGCGCACGATAGCACGCTCGGGCTCGAGACGTTCGGTCAGAGGCCGAGACGAATTCCCCTCCCCAGGGGGCCGCGCCGGCGGCCTGACCGCCTGCCGCTCCTGGGCGTGGCCCGGATCTTGAATCGTGGCAGGGGCGATGCCGCTCCCGCCCAAGGCCGCCCCATGACCCTGTCCCTGAGACCCAAGCACCTCCGACGCTATAAGGACTTGGTCCGGCTGCTGATCAAGCACGGCCGCTCCGGCCTGCAGGGCGCGGTCGACCCCGATCTGGCCCGGCTCGCCGAGGAGCCGACGGCCGGGGGGGTCGCCGAAGGCGAGCCGGAGGCCTTGGCGGCAGACCTCGAAGCCATGGGGCCGACCTTCGTCAAGCTCGGGCAAATCCTTTCGAGCCGGTCCGACCTGCTGCCGCAGCCCTACCTCGAGGCCCTCGCCAGGCTCCAGGACCGGGTCGAGCCGTTCCCCTTCGAGGAAGCGGAGCAGGTGATCGCCGATGAGCTCGGCGTCCGGGTCTCCAAGGCCTTCGCCGAGCTCGACGCCGAGCCGCTCGCCGCCGCCTCGCTCGCCCAGGTCCACCGGGCCCGGCTCCGGGACGGCCGCGAGGTGGCGATCAAAGTCCAGCGCCCGGGCATTCGGCGGACGATCCGCGAGGACCTCGAGGCCTTCGGCGAGATCGCCGCGTTCCTCGACCAGCACACCGAAGCCGGAAGGCGGTACATTTTCCGGGACATCATGGAGGAGTTTCGCCGGGCGCTGTTGCGAGAGCTCGACTTCCGGTTGGAGGCCCACAACCTCACCCGCCTCGGGGAGAGTCTTCGCGGCTTCGAGCGGATCGTGGTACCCGAGCCGGTGGCGGACTACTCGACCTCTCGGGTGCTGACGATGGACCTGATTCGGGGGGTGAAGATCACCGAGCTACCGGCGGTGGCGCGGTCCGAAATCGACGGGCAAGGGCTCGCCGAGGAGCTCGCCGAAGCCTACATGGACGGCATCCTGCTGGAAGGCTTCTTTCACGCCGACCCGCACCCGGGAAACGTGCTCCTGACGGAGGATCGCCGGCTGGCGCTGGTCGACCTAGGGCTGGTGGCGCGAGTCGATTCGCGGCTCCAGGAGCGGCTGCTCAAGCTGGTCCTGGCGGTGGCCGACGGGCGGGGTGAGGATGCGGCGGACTTCGCGATCGAGGTGGGCACCCGTCTCGAGGACTTCGACCAGGACCGCTTCGTGCGCCGGGTCACGGACCTGGTGGGCATGTTCCACGGCTCCTCCCTGGCCGAGCTGAGCCTGGGCCGCACGCTCCTGGAGCTCTCCCGAAGGTCGGCTGAGGCCGGCCTGCGGCCGGCGCCGGAGCTGACGATGTTGGGCAAGACCCTACTCCACGTGGACGAGATCAGCCGCGCCCTCGACCCGGGCTTCAAGCCCACCCGGGCGATCCGGGATCACGCGGAGTCGCTGATCCGCCGCCACATGCTCAAGAGCCTGTCGCCGAAGCGGGCGCTAGCGACTCTGCTCGAGGTCAACGAGCTGGTGCAGGAGCTCCCGGCGCGCCTGAACCGGCTGTTCGAGGCGGTCCTCCGAAACGAGATCGAGATCAAGCTCGACGTGTTCGACGAGCGGCTGCTGATGTCGAACCTCCAGAAGATCGCCAACCGGACGGCCCTCGGTCTGATCCTGGCGGCCTTGATCGTGGGCGCGGCGCTGATGATGCGGGTCGAGACACCCTTCACGCTGTTCGGCTATCCCGGGATCGCGATGCTGTTGTTCCTGGCGGCGGCGGCCGGAGGGGTCGGGCTGGCGGGGAGCATCGTCTACAACGACCACTGGCGGGCCCAGAGGATGGCGCGGCACCGGCGGTAAGCGGGAGGGCCCTTGGCCGGGGCGATGGGTGGAAGGGGGGTGGTGGGCTGGCACCCTCACGGGTCCTCCCCGCCTTCCTGGGCGTGCGGAGAGTCCGGGCAGAGGCTTTCCTGGGGGCTGGTCAGGAACTCCTGGATCGCCTCGAACACGTCCTTGCGGTTCATCAGGAAGGTGTGGACACCGTGGACCCGGAGCTGCTCAGCGCCTTCGATTGTGGTTTCGCTTACCCGGACGATGCCGTCGTTGGGGGCGCCGGCGTAGGGGAGGCGGGGGCTCGTCGGGCCCCTGGTGCCGGCGATGACCAGTGTCGGAACCTGGGGCCTGGGGAGGGCCTCGAAGAAGGCCGGATCGCGGAGCCTCCGGCCGGCGTCCCGGGCGAGGCGGCGGAAGAGGGGGTTGGCCTCCAGGGCGAGGGCGGTGGCCGGCGGGCGGGCCGGGGAGGCGAGGAGGACGAGCCGGGCGAGGCCGGGCGGTAGTTGGGGGCTCGCCATCCGGGCGACCACGCCACCCAGCGAGTGTCCGACGATGGCGAAGGTTGCGCCCGGGCCATCCCCGGTGACCACCCGACGGACCCGATCCCGGAAGCGGGCGGCGATCTCGTCGAGTGGTTGGAGCAGGACGTGGTAGCCGAAGAGATTCGGACGGTGCCCGGCCCTCTCCAGCCGGTGGGCGAGCACCGCCATCGAGACGACGGTCCGGGCCATGCCGTGGAGGAGGAAGACGCGCACCGCGGGAAGGATAGACGAGCTGCGGTCAGGGTTGCCGGCCCGATCCGCGAATCCGGCGGGGCTCCCGGCGTCCTACCCGTCGGCCCGGACCTCGAAGTCCAGGGACCGAGTGGCCCTGCTCGCCCCGGCCGGAGCGCTCGCCGAGACCTCCAAGCGGTAGCTGCCCGGAGGCAGCTCGGCGGTCGCCGCCCGGCCCAGGTGGCGCAGGAGCGTCCCATTACGGCTCGCCAGGCGGTCGACGAAGACTACCGCTTCGGGCGGCGCCACCGGGCGTCCCTCGGAATCGAGGAGACGGCCCGAGAGCTCGAGCTCCTCGCCGGCCGGCGTCACCACCAGGAACTCGAGCCCCTGCCACTCGACCACCTGCGGCGAGACCGGCGGCACTACGAACGTCGGGCCGAACGCCAGAGCCTCGGCCGGCGCCCCGCCGGGTCCCGAGGGCAGGGCCACGAGCTCCAGCCAGTCGCCGGAGCGATCGATCACCACCGGAGCCAGGGGCAGCAGGCCGCCGCCGTCGGCGGTGACCGTGTACGGGGAGGTGGTGAGCGAGACCCGGCCGGTCGCCGGGTCGCTGACCAGGGCCCGCAGGCGGTAATCCCCGGGGGGCAGGGCGAGGCCGGCCAAGATCCGGAGGCCCCCGCGAGCGACCGTGTCGCCGACGGCGCCCAGATCGAGCTGCAGGGTCCGGAGCCAGAGGTCCTGGACGCCCTCGCGCTCGTCCACGGCGAAGAGCTGGATCTCGAGCTCCAGCCTGCCGGTGTCGCGGTCGCCGAGGAGCGGCCGACCCGGCACCTCGATCACCACCGGGACCGGCACCAGGCCGCCGGCCGGCGGCAGGCTGCCGGCCAGGAGCCGGGCGCCCAGTCCGTCGATCTGGCGCTCGCCGAGGAGCAGGTCGACGGTGTCCATCTGGCGCTCGAGGGGGTTCTTCCGCGAAGCCGGCTTGGGGGCGTAGTAGCCGCTCCGGTGGAGCAGACGGGTCCGTATCCCCCCGGGCTCCGTGAGCCGGACCTCGAGGCGGTGGAGTCTGCCGTCGGACGGGAGCTCACCCGGACGGATGGTCAGCACGTAGGTGAGGCTCGTCCGTGCCACCAGGAGCGCGGTGGCTTCCTGGACGCGGTTGAAGTTCTCGTAGAGCTGCCCGCCGGTCTCGTTCGCCATGTAGTGGAGGGCGTCGGCGTCGAAGCCGCCTCTGGAGAAGGGGTCGGGGACGCCCCCGACGTCGATCGCATGAAGGGTCCACCCGCCCCGGCGAAGCGCCTCGAACATGGTCTCGAGATAGCGCAGGACGAGGGCGCGGTCCCCCGATGCGAAGTTGTTCAGGACGTTCGAGCTGAACCCCTCGGAGAGGTACAGGAGCTGCCGCTGCCCGGGAACGTCCCGAAGCAGGGTCGCCAACCGACCGATCTCCAGGCCGAGCGTGCGGATGGCGCTCGTCCGGCCAGCGGCGGCCAGGGAGGCGCCGAGCTGCTCGGGCTCGGTGTAGCCGACCTGGTCCAACGAGGGGTCCATCGACGGGTCGCTCGAACCGGCGGCGAGGGCCGCCGCCCCGGGATCGAATGCGACCGAGAACGCGGAGTCGTCGCCGGTGACGCCGGCGCCGCCCAGCATCGTCACCGCCGCCGCCGCACCGAAGCGATCGGTGAGCCGCGCCACGTCGCTCCGGGAGGCCTCGGCCTCGGTCTCCCGGTCGCCAGCGGCCGAGGCGCCCGGAGCGAGCGCGGCGAGGAGCTCCCGGGCCTCGCGCGGCCGGCGATCGAGGATCGCCCCGACCGCGTCGAGGGCGGTGTCGATCTCCCCCCGGTCGCCGGTGAAGCCGAGCGCGAGCTGGGCGCCGGAGCCGGTCAGGTAGGCGATGCCTACGCGGTCGGCGGAATGGAGCTGCCCCGTGACCATCTCCCGGATACCGGCTAGGGAACGTTCCAGGTAATGGGGCCGAGAGAAGAGGAAATCGAAGAGGACGAGCAGGGTCCGGCCTTCGCGTTCCACGGCGGTGACGGCCTGCCCGCCCGCACCGGCCTCCGCACCGCCGATGACGGAACCTGCCGGGGTGAGGTCGACCACTCGGAAGCTGACGATCTCCCGCGGCTCGCCGTCGTCGAAGACCTCGAAGTCGCCAGCGGTCAGGCCGGCCACGGGGTCGCCGCCACGGAGCACCTGGACCGGGATCTCGATCTCGACGATCGAGATCTCCTCGCCGAAGCGCTGGCCCCAAGCCGGCGCCGCGACGGCGACGGCGCCGAGCAGGGCGATCGCGAGGTGGACCGCCGCGGGCAGGATGGGTCGATTCATGACGGCCTCCAGAGCCTCTCCGGATCTTGGGCGCGCTGAGCTGCACGGCGGGCGTGCAGGAACAGTGCCCGGCGGCCGGCCTCGGGCGCGCGGCCGTCCTCCGATCAGGACGAGAACGCCTCCGTTCTCAGAGCCGGCCGCACCGCAGCTTCCATGTTAGCTTCCGAGCTGGGGGGGCGACCATGTTCGGCAAGACCATCGACCTGTTCTCGATCTTCGGCTTCAAGATCCGCCTGGACTTTTCGTGGTTCCTGGTGGCGATCCTGATTACCTGGTCGCTGGCGGCGAGCTACTTCCCCGCGAGCTCCCCGGGTTTCGCGCCCGCCGCCTACTGGATGATGGGCGCGGCCGGCGCGCTCCTGCTCTTCGCCTCGGTCGTGGCCCACGAGCTCTCCCACGCCACCGTCGCCCGGCGCTTCGGGATGGAGATGCGGGGGATCACACTCTTCCTGTTCGGCGGTGTGGCCGAGATGACCGACGAGCCGCCGAGCCCGAAGGCCGAGTTCTGGGTGGCGGTCGCCGGGCCGATCGCTAGCTTCGCCCTGGGCGGCCTCCTGTTCCTCGCCGCCGGGGCCCTCGCGCTGCCGCCCGAAGTCGCGGCGGTGATCGCCTACCTGGCGATGATCAACGTCGTGCTCGCCCTGTTCAACCTGCTGCCGGCCTTCCCGCTCGACGGCGGCAGGATCCTGCGCTCGGTGCTCTGGCAGTGGAAGGGGAGCCTGCGCTGGGCGACCCGGGTGACCTCCGCGATCGGCGCCGGGTTCGGATTCGTGCTGATCGGAGTCGGCGTCTTTCTCCTGGTTGCGACCGGCGACTTCGTGGGAGGGATGTGGCTCGCCATCCTCGGCCTCTTCCTCCGGGGCGCGGCGCGCATGTCCTACCAGCAGCTCCTCTTGCGGCGGGTGCTCGAGGGCGAGTCGGTCTCCCGGTTCATGCAGGCCGAGCCGGTGACCGTCCCGCGGCATATCTCGGTGGCGGAGCTGGTGGAGGACTACGTCTACCGCCACCACCACAAGCTCTACCCCGTCGTCGACGGCGCCCGCCTCGTCGGGTGCGTGACCACGCG
>DATKCC010000234.1:0-3207 GCA_035513375.1 Thermoanaerobaculia bacterium
GAAGGAGGCCGGGACGGTCTGCTGGGTCGCCCCGAGCTCGCCCCGCTGCTGGGCGCACTCGGCGAGCGACTCGGCGCCGATGCTGGCCGCCCTCGGGGCGCGGGTGCGGCTGGTCTCGGCCGCGGGCGAGCGGACGGTCGCCGTGGCTGATCTCTACCGCGACGACGGCATCGACTACCTGGCGAAGCGGCCCGAGGAGCTGGTGGCCGAGGTGCTGGTGCCGGCGGCCGCCGGCCGGGAGCAGCTCGCGAGCTCGTTCTGGAAGCTCCGGCGCCGGGGCTCGATTGACTTTGCGGTGCTGTCGGTCGCCGCCGCGGTCCGGACCGGTTCCGGCGGCGAGGTGACCGAGGCGCGGATCTATCTGGGCGCCGTTTCGTCCCGGCCGGCCGCCGCCGAGAAAGCGGCCGCAGCGCTGCTCGGCAAGCCGCTCAGCGCGGGGTCGATCGCCGCGGCGGCGAAGCTCGCCCGGCGGGACTCGACGCCGATGGACAACACCGATTTCCAGGCCCAGTGGCGGGGGGCGGTGGTGGCGAAGTACGTCGAGGCTGCGCTCCGCGAGTGCGCCGGCCTACCGGTCGAGCGGCTGGCGCCTCACTCCGCGTGATACCCCATCTCCTGCTCAGAGACCGTAGGGTGCGGCTTGCCGCACCGAGAGCCGGTCGTACCGTCGAGGAACGGTGCGGCAAGCCGCACCCTACCGCGCACGTGGGTAGCTATGCCGCACCGGGAGCCGGCCGTAGCGTCGAGGAACGGTGCGGCAAGCCGCACCCTACCGCGCAGGTGGGTAGCTTGCCGCACCGGGGACGGCCGTAGCGCCGAGGAACATGGTGCGTCGAGCCGCACCCTACGTGCAGCGGATCGGGGCGGTCACTCCCGGAAAGCCACCGGTACGCCCTGGGCGATCAGCCGGGCGAGGGTGATCGCGTCCCAGTTGGCCAGCCGGACGCAGCCGTGGGAGGCGGTGTAGCCGAGGGTCTCGGGGTGGGCACTGCCGTGGATGCCGTAGCCGTCCTCCGAGAGCTGGATCCAGACCATTCCGACCGGGCTGTTGGGTCCCGGCGGCAGCATCAGCTCCTCGTCGGTGTCCGGCACGTCGGAGAAGAGCTTCGGCTGGTAGTGGAAGTCCGGCCGCCAGGCGATGCCGGTAACCCGGAAGGTGCCATCGAGCGAGGGGTCGTAGCGGCTACCGACGGTGGTCGGGAAGTGGCGCAGGATGCGGCCCGAGGCGTCGAGGGCGTGGAGGTAGAAGCCCCGCCTGGAGACGACGATCCGGTCGACCTCGCCGGTCTCGGCGCCGCTCACGGCGCCCGCGTCCCGCTCGCCGTCCCTCGCCGCCTGCCGCGGCGGCTCGACCACCTCGACCGCGGGAACCCAGAGCTCGGTCCCCGCCGCCAGGCGCGCCAGGTCGGCCTCGGGGTTGAGCCGCGCGAGCAGCTCGGGGGTGGTGTGAAAGCGCTCCGCCAGGAGCTCGGCCGGCGACTCGTAGCACAGGCAGTCGAGCTCGGCCTTGGCCGCGGTCTCCTCGGGGATGCGGGTGAACGGCCCGGCCAGGTCCTCGCGGGTCACGGTGTAGCTGCGGACCGGCTCACCGCCGCCCACCTCGGCGACCAGCCGGCGATAGAAATCGGGATCGACGCGGCCGGTCGGCTCGAGCCCGAGCCGCTCCTGGAGCCAGAAGACCGCCTTCTCGGTGTTCTTGCCCCAGCGGCCGTCGATGACTCCGGGGGAGAAGCCGGCCCGGTCGAGCAGCCACTGGACTCGGAGGGCCGTCGGCCCACCGCCCTCGCGGTCGATCGGCAGGCGCGCCGGGTCCCGAACCAGCGTCTCGGGCGTGATGTCCTCCCAACGCTCGGGGCGGGCCGGGTCGGCGGCCGCGACCGGCGCCGGGTCGGGGGCTCTTTGCCCAGGGTCTCGTGCCGCGCGGGGCAGCGTGGCGGCCTTCCCGGCCTCCTGCCGTGGGCTCGAGCCGTTCTCGGCGGTGGTTCCCGGGGTCTCCGCGGGCGTGGCCGGTCGGGTGATCGGCTCCGCGGTTACCGGCTCAGGCGCCGGCGGCAGCGCCGGGCGTGGCGGCGCCGGGGCCGCGGCGCGCTCCTGCCAGTCCCGCCGCGCGGCCTCGCGCCAGGACTCCTCGAGGCGCTCGCGTTCGAGGAGCGCCGGGTCGACCCGGTCGTAGTCGGCAAAAGGCGTCGAGGCCGTGTAGACCTGATCGGAGGGAGTCTCGACGACGCCGTCCTCGATCGCGGAGGCGGCGTCCGTCGCCGCCTCGCCGCCGTCGTCCTCGACCAGGCAGCCGGCGGCGAGCGCTCCCGCCAGGAGCGCCACCCCGATCGCCAGGCTCCCGGCGGCCCGCCGGGCCCTCCCCCGCCCCTCCCACCGTGGGCGGCTCATGCCGCCACCCGCAGTGCCTTCGGCTCGGCGGCGAGGGCGTAGGCGTCGAACACGGCAGGCGCGGCCTTCTCCCACGACAGCGGGCAGTCGCCCTTGAAGCGCTCCCAGCCAGCCGCCAGCCGTGCCTCGTCGCGCCGCCAGTCGTGCTCGCCATAGCCGGCGCGGAGCTCCCAGCCGTAGCGGAAAGCCGGCTCGTAGTCGCGGAAGCCGTGGCCAGGCTCCACGTAATCGAGCTCGAGGTACTGGGCCCGCCAGTACTCCCGCTCGAGGCTGCTGTGGACGACCGCCGGGGCCCGGCGGAGAGAGCCGGGGCCGGCGGTGTGGTGCATCTCGCGTGGAATTCGTCGGATCGGCTGCATCGGTCTTCCTCCTCCGCGATTTCTCAGCTCATCGCAGCTCAGGTCAGTCATCGATTCGATTTCAGTGTCGGGAACCGTCGCCCCGGCGGCGTGCGGGAGCGCCAGCTCGATCACCCTCGCTGACCTGGAGATGCAAGGGCCGCGCCGACGTCTGTACACTCCCGCCGTGCCCGAGCCCAGCCCCGTCGCCGGCGTCGGCCCCGGCCCCGGAAGACCGGCCCTCAAGCGCGCCGTCTCGCGCTGGCAGGTCGTCGGCATGTCGCTCAACGACGTCATCGGGAGCGGCGTTTACCTGCTGCCCGCGGCGGCGGCCGCCCTGCTGGGGCCGGCGAGCCTCTGGGCCGTGGGGCTGGCCGGGCTCGCGGTGCTCCTCCTGGTGCTCTGCTTCGCCGAGGCCGCGAGCCGCTTCGAGGAGCCGGGGAGCGCCTACCTCTACGCCCGCACCGCCTTCGGGCGCCTG
>DATKCC010000235.1:0-2496 GCA_035513375.1 Thermoanaerobaculia bacterium
ACCGCGCGGGCGGCCTCGGCGATCGCCACCATCTCCGCGTGCGCCAGCGGGTCGCGGTCGACCTCGCGGCGGTTGTGCCCCCGCCCGATGACCTCGCTCCCGCGCACGACGACCGCGCCGATCGGCACTTCGCCCAGCGCCTCGGCCCTTGCGGCTTCGCCGAGAGCCGAGCGCATCCAGCGCTCATCCGTCGGATCGATCGCGGGCTCATCCACCACGAGCGGGACCCGGGCCACACCCCGAACGTCCCGCCGGCCGTCCGGCGGGCAGTCCGCGATCATACCGGATGTCGACCGATCCGGGCAAACCGCCCGGTGAATCGGCCCCGCCGAGCGGCCGCCACCGGAACAAACCAGCGCGGCACCACGTTGCCCCGGTTGGCGCCGAACCAACTGGCTTCGCGGCTTTACAGGCCGCGGCCGAGGCCATACCATCGAGCAGCGGGCAGCTGCCGGCGAAGGGTTCGGGTCCTGTGCATCGGTCGCGACCGAACCTCGTCAGGCCCGGAAGGGAGCAGCGATAAGGTCTGTCGGCCGAGTGCCGCAGATCAACCGGAACCCTTCGCCGGCCGCTGCCCGCGCTGGCGTAATCCCTCGAGCCACCATGGCTTACCAGCCCCTAGCGCGGAAGTGGCGGCCTCAGAACTTCTCGAGCGTCGTCGGCCAGGAGCCGATCGTCACCGCGCTGCGCAACGCGCTGACCGAGGGGCGGATCGCCCAGGCCTACCTTTTCTCCGGAATTCGCGGGGTCGGCAAGACGACCGCCGCCCGGGTGCTCGCCAAGGCGCTCAACTGCGAGCGGGGCCCGGCCGCCGACCCGTGCAACGAGTGCACTTCCTGCCGTGAGATCACCGCCGGCTCCGATCTCGACGTGATCGAGGTCGACGCCGCCACCTACTCCAAGGTCGAGCAGGTCCGTGACCTGACCGAGGGCCTGAAGTACGGGCCGGCCCGTGACCGCTACAAGGTGGTGGTGATCGACGAGATTCACCGCCTCTCGCGCCAGGCCTTCGACGCCCTGCTGAAGATCGTCGAGGAGCCGCCGCCGCGCCTGGTCTTCATCTTCGCCACGACCGAGATCGACTCGGTGCCGGCGACCGTGCTCTCGCGCTGCCAGGAGTTCCACTTCCGCCGGGTGCCCTCCGAGGTGGTGTCCGCGCTGCTCCGGACGATCGCCGGCGAGGAGGGGATCGAGGCGAGCGACGCCGCCCTGCGCCTCATCGCCAGGGCGGGCGAAGGGAGCGTCCGCGACGCCGTGGCGCTGCTCGACCAGCTCGCCACTTTCGGCGCCGGCACTGTGCCCGACGACGAGGCTGTGCGACTCCTCGGCGGGCTCGACACCGCCCTGTTCGAGGGTCTGCTCGGGGCGATCGCCGAAGGCGACCGAGCGACCGTCGCCGCGCTCGTCGCGCGGATCGAGGACGAGGGCTGGGACCCGCGGCACGTCTACGCCCAGTTCCTCGCCTACTGCCGGGACGGCCTCCACCTCGCCCTGGGCGGCGAGGACCCGGGCCGGGTCGAGCGCATCGACCTGCCCCGCGAAGAGGCCCGGCGCCTGGCTGAACGCGCCCGCGCGGTCGGTTTCGAGAACCTCCTCCGCCTCCTCCAGCAGCTCCTCGCGAGCGAGGAGACGGTTCGCCGGAGCGACGCTTCGAGCCTGGCGGTCGAGATCGCCTGGCTGCGGGCCGCCGAGCTGCCGCGACTCACCCGGATCGAGCAGGTCCTGGCCGGCGGCCTGCCGGCGGGACCGGCCGGGCCGCCCGTCGATCGCTCCGCCGCCCCGGCTCCTGCGCCCCGGCGGCCCGCCAGCCTGGTCCCCGCGACCGGCGCCGCCGCCGAGTCCGGTGACGTGATCGCCGGCATCCTCGACTGGCTCGCCGACCGCAAGCCCGCCCTCGCCGGCCACCTCCGGGAATCCGAGGCCCGGCGCTTCGCCGCCGGCACCTTCGAGATCGTGGTCGCCCCGGACGACCACCTCCTCTGGAGCCGGCTCGACAAGCCCGCCAACCGCGAGCTCCTCGACCAGGCGGTGGCGGAGGTCGCCGGCTCCGGAGCCGGGTGGACCCGGCGGCGCGCCGAGACCGCGGGCGCGGCGGTCGCCCAGGGGGCCGGCGGTGCCGACGAGCAGCCGCCGGCCGGGGAGGATGCGACCTTCCAGGCCGTCCTCGACATCTTTCAGGACACCGTCGAGCGAGTGGAAAAGAACGAGGAAAGTTAACGTGGCCGGCTTTCCCCCGCCCGCGACGGGTGGCAGTGGCTCTAAACTGAACCCATGGGCAGCGAGCTCGGAAGAGCCGACTGGAGCTAGAGGAACCCGGCTATGACCAACATCCGGCATTTGATGAAGCAGGCGCAGGAGATGCAGGAGCGCATGCGGCGCGAGCTCGCCGAGCTGGTCGTCGAAGCGAGCGTCGGCGGGGGCATGGTGACGGTCGAGATGAGCGGTCACAAGCAGGTCGTCTCGGTCAAGATCGATCCCGAAGCGCTCGATCCCGGC
>DATKCC010000236.1:0-8957 GCA_035513375.1 Thermoanaerobaculia bacterium
CACGGGGTGCGCGACAACATGGGCTACCAGTTCGAGGCCGGCGACCACTTCTGGCTGCCGAGCCGGCTCCGCGAGCGCGGCTACCGGACGGGCGCGGCGGTCTCGGCCTTCGTCCTCCGGGGCACGGCCGGGATCGCCGAGGGCTTCGAGGTCTACGAGGACGAGATCCGCCAGACGAGCATCCACCAGCCGGCGTCCGTCCAGCGCCGCGGCGGTGAGACCCTGGCGCGGATCCGGGACTGGCTCGACGAGGTGGCAGGCGAGCCCTTCCTCCTCTTCTTTCATATCTACGAGCCCCACCGACCGTTGGCGGCGCCCGAGCCCTTCCGCTCGCGCTACCCCTCGGCCTACGACGCCGAGGTGGCGGCGGCGGACGCGGTCGTGGGCGACCTGCTCGACCGGCTCCGCGACCTCGGGGTCTACGAGCGCGCCATCGTCCTGTTCGTCTCCGACCACGGTGAGGGCCTGGGCGATCACGGGCTCGAGGAGCATGGGCCGCTGCTCTACCGCGAGCAGCTCCAGGTGCCGCTGCTGCTGAAGCTGCCGGGCTCCGAGCGCGGCGGCCGGACGGTCTCGGCGCCCGCCCAGCTCGTCGACCTGGCGCCGACGCTGCTCGAGCTCCTCGGGCTCGAGGTGCCGCCCGAGCTCCCGGGGACCTCTCTGCTCGCCCTGGAATCACCGGCGGCCCTGGAGCGGCCGATCTTCGCCGAGACCTTCTTCCCCCGCCTCCACTTCGGCTGGAGCGAGCTCGCCTCGGTCATCGACTGGCCCCACCACTACATCCACGGGCCCGACCCGGAGCTCTACGACCTCGAGTCCGACCCGGAGGAGCTCCGGAACGTGCTCCGGGAGGACCGCCGCGCCTACGCCGCCACCCGCGACGCCCTGCGCGGCTACGACTTCGAGTACCGGCCGCCGTCGGCCGCGGTCGATCCCGAGATCCGCGCCCGGCTCGCCGCGCTCGGCTACCTGGGCTCGGTGGCGGGCGAGCGCGAGGGGCCCCTGGCCGACCCCAAAGCGAAGCTCCCGGTGCTCCGGCGCCTGGGGAGCGCTGTCGAGCAGTTCCGGAGCGGCCGGTTCAGCGCGGCCGTCCCGCTCTTCAGGGAGGTGCTCGGCGAGGAGCCCGGCCTGCTCGACGGCTGGGAGTACCTCGGCCACAGCCTGATGCGCCTCGGCCGGCCGGCCGAGGCGCTCGAGGCCTACGAGCGCCTGTTGACGGCTTCCGCAGGCTCGCCCCAGGCCGCGCTCGGCGCCGCCGGCGCCCTGCTCGAGCTGGGCCGTCTCGACGAGGCCGTCGAGCACGCCGAGCTCGCCGTCGAGCTGCTGCCGGTGGACGCCCACGACCAGCTCGCGCAGATCCACCTGCGGCGGGGCGACCTCGAGGCGGCGGAGCGCCACGCCGAGCGCGCCGTGGCCCGGCGCGGGGCTCGGCTCGGCCCGCTCATCACTCGGGCCCACGTCGCCCTCGACCGGCGCCAGCCCGAGCGCGCGCTCGAGCTCACCGATCGAGCCCTGGCGGATCTCGCCCCGGAGGTCGACACCGAGATCTATCGCGGGCTCTTCCTGGTCCGCGGCCAGGCCCTGGCCGAGCTCGGCCGGAGCGAGGAGGCGGCGCGGGCCCTCGCCCGCGAGATCGAGCTCTTCCCGGAAGAGCTCGCCCCCTACAGCCGGCTCGCCCTGCTCCACGCCCTGGTCGGCGACGGCCGGCGGGCGGGCGCCGCGCTGCAGCGGATGGTCGAGGCCAACCCGCGGCCCGAGGCCTACGCCGAGGCCGCCCAGACCATGCGGGTCCTGGGCGATCCGGCGGCGGCCGAGCGCCTGCTCCGCGAGGCGCGGCGGCGCTGGCCCGAGAGCCCCGTCCTGCGCCAGCCGGCGGGCTGATCCGCCGGTTTCGGCGCCCTGCCGGCGTGGTACGATGCGCCGGTGCGCGAAGCCATCGCCGAGAGCCGGCCGCTCCCCGAGCGGATGGCGACGGAGTCCGTCGAGCCGTCGGAGCGTCGCCGGGGTCCCGGCCTTCTCCGGCGCCTCGCCGAGCGCCGGAGCCCCCGGCGGGTCAAGGTCAGCACCGCGCTGCGCTTCTACCACGAGGTCCTGGGGCTCGACCACCTCCACTACGGCCTGTGGAACGGCGAGGCCTTCACCCTGGCGGGCCTCAAGGCCGCCCAGGACCGGTTCTCGAAGCACCTGCGGACCTGGATCCCGGGGGACGTCGGCAGCGTGCTCGACGTGGGCTGCGGCATCGGCTCGACGGCCCTGATGCTCAAGCAGACCGGCCTCGATGTCGAGGGGCTCTCCCCTGATCCTTACCATCGCGAGGAGTTCGCGCGCCGGGTGGGCACGCCCTTCCACCTCTCCCGGTTCCAGGAGTTCCGGCCGGCGCGGAGCTTCGACCTGGTGCTGATGAGCGAGTCGGCCCAGTACATCTGGCTCGACAGGCTGTTCCCGGCGGTGCGCCGGAGCACCGCTGCCGGAGGTTACCTCCTGGTCGCGGACTACTTCACGGTCAACGGCTGCGACGGACCCCTGGCGCGGAGCGGCCACCCGCTCAAGGACTTCCTGGAGGAGGCCGAAGCGACCGGTCTCGCTCTCGAGCGCCGTGAGGACATCACCGATCGGGTCGCGCCGACCCTCGACCTCGCCCGGGGCTGGCTTCGCTCCTACGTCGAGCCCTGCCTGACCGTGGCCTCGGACTCGTTCCGCGCTCGGCACCCCCACCTCACCCGCGCCGCCGGCTGGGTGCTCCGGCGGCGCCTCGAAAGGGTCCGCGAGCTCGTCCAGCTCATCGACAGTGAAGAGTTCAAGCGACACAAGCGCTACCTGGTGCTCCGGTTCCGCGTGCCGCCGGGTTAGCGGGGCAGCCCCCGCGCTCGCGGTGGCGATCCTCGCCGGCGGCCTCCTGGCCGTCCCGGCGGCCCCCCAGCCGGGCCCCTACCCCGGACCCGAGGAGACCCGGGCCGAGCTCGAGGCCGTCTGCCGCTCCCTCACCGAGAGCGACAACCCCTACTTCGGCTGGGGCAGCCTCCGCCGGCTCGAGCGCCTCCTGCCGCACTCGATGGCTACCGCCGAGCGCGTGGCCGTCCTGGCCGGCATCGGGGTCGAGCTGGTGCGCCTCGATCGCCTGGACGAGGGGATCGAGCGCCTGGAGAGCGCCCTCGCCCTCACCGAGGAGCTCTCCGAGGAGGCGGCACGGCCGCAGCGCCTCCTGCTCCTGAAGAACCTCGGGCTGGCCTACCTCCAGCGCTCCGAGGACCAGCACTGCATCGGGATGCGGACCTCGGCGAGCTGCATCCTGCCGATCCGGGCGGAGGCGGTCCACGGCCGGCCGGAGGCCATCCGCCGCGCCGGCGACCTCTTCCTCGGGGCGCTCGAGAGCGATCCTGCGGACGTGAGCGCGCGTTGGCTGCTGAACCTGGCGCGGATGCTGGAGGGGACCTACCCGGAGGGCGTGCCGCCGGAGCTCCGGATCCCCGAGGGGGGCTTCGAGCCCGAGGCGGCGTTCCCCCGCTGGATCGACATCGGCGGAGCCTTGAGCATCGCGGCCGTCGATCTCTCGGGCGGCGCCGTGATGGACGACTTCGACGGCGACGGGATCCTCGACCTGATCAGCTCCTCGTGGGACCCGTGCGAGCCCCTGAAGGCCTTCCGCGGCGACGGCCGCGGCGGGTTCGAGGACGTAACGCGAGCGTGGGGTCTCGACGCCCAGCTCGGCGGGCTCAACCTGGTCCACGCCGACTACGACGGCGACGGCGCCCTCGATCTGTTGGTGCTTCGCGGGGCCTGGCTGGGCGAGGACGGGCTGATCCGCAACTCCCTGCTGCGCAACGACCTGCTGAAACCCACCGGGCGTTTCGAGGACGTGACCGCGGCGGCCGGGCTGGCCTATCCCGCCTATCCGACCCAGACCGCCGCCTGGGCGGACTACGACGGCGACGGCCACCTGGACCTGGCTATAGGCAACGAATCGCCGAGGGAAGGCAGCCCCTACCCGACTCAGCTCTTTCGCAACCGGGGCGACGGCACCTTCAGCGAGGTGACCTGGGAGGCGCGGGTTACCAACTTCCGCTACGCCAAGGGCGTCGCCTGGGGCGACTTCGACGGCGACGGCCGGCCGGACCTGTACGTCTCCAACATCGGCCCGAACCGTCTCTACCGCAACGGGGGCCCCGGTGAGGGGGGCGCGGTGACCTTCACCGACGTGGCGCCCGAGCTGGAGGTCGACGAGCCGTCGGGCGCGAGCTTCGCCACCTGGTTCTTCGACTACGATCAGGATGGCGACCTGGACCTCTACGTCGGCCGGTACGACGCGCCGGTCGAGGCGGTCCAGGCTTCGTACCTGGGCCTCCCCGTCCAGGGCGGTGCGCCGGTCGTCTATCGGAACGACGGCGGGCGGTTCACCGACGTCTCGGAGGAGCTGGGCTTGCGCCGGCCCCTGCTGCCCATGGGCGCCAACTACGGCGACCTGGACAACGACGGCTTCCCCGACATCGTCCTCGGAACCGGCGTCCCGGATTACAACGCCGTGATGCCCGACGTCGTCTACCGCAACGACCGGGGCGGGCGCTTCCTCGACGTCACCTTCGCCTCCGGGCTCGCCCAGATCCAGAAAGGGCACGGCGTCGCCTTCGGGGACTTCGACCGCGACGGCGACCAGGACCTGTTCCGCCAGCTCGGCGGCGCCTTCCCGTTCGACGCCGCCCCCAACGCCCTGTACGAGAACCCCGGATCGGAGAACGCCTGGATCGCCGTCCAGCTCTCCGGGCGACGAGCGAACCGCTCCGGCCTGGGTGCCCGGATCGAGGCGCGGGTCCGCCGTGGGGAGGAGGCCTGGAGCCGTTACACGGTGGTAAGCTCCGGCGGCTCGTTCGGCGGCTCGAGCCTGGTCCAGGGAATGGGGCTCGGCACCGCCGAGGAGCTCCTCGCCCTCACGGTCTCCTGGCAGGGGAGCGGGTGCCGGCAACGCTTCGAGAGCCTGCCCCTCGAGCGCTATTATCGGATCGAAGAGTCGGACGGCGCGCCCGCCGGCCGCGACTGATCCCTTCGAGGTCCTCCCATGCGCCGAACCGTTCTCCTTCCGGCCATCGTCCTTGCCGTCCCCCTGCTAACTGGAGTCGCGGCGCCGCCGGCCGCCGCCCAAACGCCCGAGACCGCGCCCTCCGCCGCTCCCGCGCCGGACCCCGAGGCCGTGCGCCTGGTCCAGCGGGCGATGGCCGAGGTCGAGCAGGGGAAGCTCGCGGCGGCGATCGCCGTCCTGGAGCCCGTGCGCTACGAGCCGACGACCCCGGCCCAGGCCCTGGCCCTCCTGGGCGCCCTCTACCTCGAGACCCGGCGCGCCGAGGACGCCTACGCCGTGCTCGCCCCCCTCGCCCGCCGGGAAGACGCCAACGCCGCGGTGCTCTACAACGCCGGGCGGGCGGCACTCGTCACCGAGCGTATCGAGGAGGGCATCGCCTACCTCGAACGCTCGGTCGCCCTGGAGCCCACGACGCCCGCCGCGCGTGAGCTGGGCCTGCTGCGGGGGTTCCAGGGCCAGGCGCGGGAGGCCTACCGCCTGCTCGTTCCCTGGGCGCGTAGCAACCCGGAGGACGGAGACGTTCGGCGGGCGGCTGCGCTCGCTGCCCTCCGGCTCAAGCGGGTGCCGGAAGCGGAGGAGCTGCTCTCGGGCCTCCCCCAGGACGACCCGGGGACGCGGTTCCTCTGGGGCCACCTGCTGCTGCTCCAGGGCGATCCCCAAGGTGCCGTCGCAGCCCTGCGGCCACTCCTGGACGAGCCCGAGCTCTCCGAGCCGCTCCGGGCCGATGCTCGGCGCGTCCTCGCCGAAGCCTATCTGGAGGTCGGCGAGGCCCGGAGCACGGTGGAGATCCTGGAGGGCCACGCGGCCGGCCCGAGCACCGCCCTCACCCTCGCCCGGGCCTGGTACCAGTCCGGGGAGGCCGAGAAGGCGATCGAGACCCTACGGCCCTTCGCCGAGCCGCTCCTGGGAAGCGAGCTCGTTCGCACGGATCCCCGCTGGCCCGTGGTGGCCGAGATCCTCCGCGAATACGGCCGGTGGCTCCTCGCGACCGGCCGCGGCGGCGACTCGGTACAGTACCTGCGGGCGGCCGCGGAGCTCGAGCCCGAAGAGAAGCAGGCCTGGCAGTCCCTGGGACAGGCGCTGGCCGCGACCGGCGACGCTGAAGGGGCGAAGGCGGCGCTGGCCAAGTTCCAGGAGCTCGCCGAGGCGGCCGGCTCGGAGACCGAGCAGGTGGCCCGGCTCCGCGAGCGCCGCGAGGACCCGACCGCGAGCGAGCTCGACCGGGCGCGCCGGCTCCTGGCCCAGGGCGACCCCGCGAGCGCCCTGGAGGTGGTCAGCGCCGAGATCTCCCTCGCCCCCGACGACCCCAGGCCCTACCTGCTCGCCTCCCGCATCCTGCTGCTCCTCGAGCGGCCCCAGGACGCCTTCGCGGCGGTCGAGCGCGCGCTCGGCCTGGCGCCTGACAGCGCCGACGCGATCTACCAGCGGGGCACCGTCCAGGTCGCCCTCGGCGCCGTGGAGCAGGGCGAGGCCGACCTCCGGCACGCCCTCGCGCTCGCGCCGGACCACGTCCCGGCCCTGAACGATCTCGCGGTCGTGCTCCTGGTCCGGGGCGAGCGGCAGGAGGCCCGCCGGCTCCTGGAGCGGGTGCTGGAGCTGCGGCCCGGAGAGCCGGAAGCCACGGCGACGCTGGAGCGGCTGGAGGGCGGCTAGCCGGGGCCCGCCCTTGCGCCTGGTCGCCGCCGGGGAAGCACTCCCCTACGGCCTGCCGGTTCGAGGTCCGTTGGCGGTAAGCTCGCGAGCGAACCCGCAACGCGAGAGGAGCTCCATGGCTCGACCGATCCTGTTCGGCACCGGCTGGGTGCCCGATCCGCCCGACGAGCGCGACCTCGGCTTCGGCCAGGACCAGATCCGGGAGCTCCTCGCCGGTACCGCGGTCCACGACGCCCTGCGCCGCGGACAGCGGCGCCTCCTGCCGGACGCGGTCGACCTGCGCCGCTGGTGCTCGCCGGTCCACTTCCAGGGCTACTACAACACCTGCACCTGCCACGTGGTGACGAGCATGGTGGAGCTCCTCGAGAACCGGGCCCACGGGAGCTACGTGCCGGCCTCCCGCCTCTTCCTCTACCAGGTGGCGAAGCGCCTCCTGGGGGAGACGGGGGACCCGGGGGTCTACCTGCGCCAGATGATGGGCAGCGTGGTCCTGACCGGCGTGCCGCCGGAGAAGTACTGGCCCTACCTCGACACCGACCGCAAGGACGACCCGCGGGTCGACGCCGAGCCCGATGCCTTCTGCTACGCCGTGGCGCGGGACTTCGGCGCCTCGCGCTACTTTCGGGTAGACACGTCGGATGCCGGCGGCGACGAGGTGCGCGACCGCCTCTGCGCCCTCCTGGGGGCGTCGATGCCCTCGTCGCTGGGCTTCCCGCTCTACCAGAGCTCCCTCGAGCATGCCGCCGCGACCGGCGAGGTGCCGATGCCGGCTGCGGGGGAGCGGGCCGTGGGCGCCCACGCCGTGCTCCTGGTGGGCTACGACGACGGCAAGACGATCGGCGGCACCGCCGGCGCCGAGGAGACGACCGGCGCCTTCCTGTTCAAGAACTCCTGGGGCGCCGACTGGGGCGCCGCGGGCTACGGCTGGCTTCCGTACCGGTACCTGACCGCCGGCCTGGCCAAAGATTGCTGGACGATGATGCAAGCGAAGTGGCTCGAGACCGACGCTTTCCAGCTCGACCTCGAGGTGGCCAACGGCGGCTCGACCGGGGCGGAGGCGCCGGTGGCCGCGAGCGCGAGCCCTCAGCCGCCGAGCCGGGAGAGCCGCGCGCGGGTGTCCTCGACCCGCTCCCGGTCGACGTCGCCTTCGGCCCAGAAGCCGAGAAAGGCCCGGTAGGCCTCGCGCGCCCCGGCCCGGTCTCCCCGCGCCTCGAGCAGGCGCCCGAGGAGGTAGTGGCTGCGCACGTACTCGACCGGGAACTCCACGCGCTCGGTGTCGCTCTCGGTCACGCGCCGGTACCAGCGCTCGGCCCCCGCGGCGTCCCCGGCCGCATGGCGCGCCGCCGCCAGGTCGTACCAGACCTGGACGTGGTCGGGGAGGCGGTGGCGGTGCCAGAGGACGCCCCGGGGCGCCAGCAGGTCCTGGGCATGCTCGAGCTCGCGGGCAGCGGCCGCGGCGTCGCCCCGGGCGAGTGCCAGGGCGCCCACGAGGTGGTGGTGCCAGCGCTCCTCGATCGGCCCGCGCGTCCGCTCCGCAATCTCGGCGAGCTCGGCCGCCAGGCGGTCGGCCGCCGCCTCTTCGCCCAGGCGCTGGTGGGCGAGCGCCGCCCAGTAATGCGCCTCCCACGCCGGCCAGTCGCCGGGAGCGTCCTCGCGCGCAGCCTCCGCCTGGGCGAGCGCCGCCGCCGGCCGGTCCAGGGCGAGGAGCAGCGAGGCCGCCCGGCAGCGGCCGGCGCCGCGCAACGGCTCCGGCTCCGGGAACGCCGCCAGCGATTCGACCATGCGCGCCACGCCTTCGCCGGCGCGGCCGCGATAGAGCGCGAGATAGGCCTCCTGGGTGCCGCCGTACCAGCGCCAGAACGGGCTGTCGCTGGCCGCCAGGCCGCGGGCCAGCGATCGGGCCGCCGGCCAGTCGCCGTGCACGATCCCGAGGCGCAGGCGGGTGCCGGCGACGAAGGGCGACCCCGGCCGCAGGTCCTCGGCTCGATCGAGGGCGGCCGCAGCGTCGTCCAGGCGGCCCCACTTCTCGAAAAACAGGGCCTGGACGAGGGCGACCGACCAGCTCTCGGGCTGCCGGCGGGACCACGCCGCAAGCAGCTCGTCCCCCGCCTGGAAGCGGCCCACGGCGGCGTACATGGTGGCGAGCGCGTTGTACACGCCGTCATAGCGGTAGCCGCGGCGCAGCAGCTCCTCGTAGTGCTGGATCGCGGGCTCGTAGAGCTGGAGGAACGAG
>DATKCC010000237.1:0-4919 GCA_035513375.1 Thermoanaerobaculia bacterium
CCGCAGGCGATCGAGAGGTCGGGATAGGTCGAGAGCCCGGTAGCCGCGACCCGGATCCGCACGTCGGAGCTATAGACGGTGCAGCCTCGGCCGCGAAGCTGGGGCACGAGGGCGGCCCCGATCCGCATCGTGATCGCGCCGTGCTCCGGGGTCCCGCCGGCCATGGCGTGAATGACCCCGTCGAGATACTCGTGCTTGACGTTGGCGTACTCCTCGAGGTGGAGGTACTCGTCCAAAGTGTAGTGGGCGTGGCGAGCCTCGACGGCCATGAGGCCATGATACCGCGGGCAGCGGGCCCTTCCGCCGCACGTTCCTGGGCCGGAGCCACCCTGCCGCCAGAGCCCTAAGGCTCCAAGAGGGCCGCCCGGGGTGAGACCCGGAGGGCCCGCCAGGCAGGAAGGAGGCCGGCCACCGACGCGGTGAGGAGGAGCGCGGCCGCCGCGCCGGCCAGCACCAGGGGCTCCGTCGGATCGGTGCGGAAGACCAAGGACGACAGGAAGCCTCCGAGCGCCAGGGCCCCCACCATGCCCACCACCACGCCCGCGGCCGTCACTCTCAGGGCGTCGCGAAGCACCATCCCGGCCACCCGCGCCGGCCCGGCGCCCATGGCGAGGCGGACGCCGATCTCCCGCCGCCGCTGACGGACGTCGTAGGCCAGGACGCCGTAGAGGCCGATCGCCGCCAGCGCCAGGGCGAGCAGAGCGAACGCCGCGGTGAGGGCGAAGGCGAAGCGCCGCTGGCTCCACCCCCGACGAATCACCTCGTCCAGGGTGGCGGGCCGATGGACGACGAGCCGGGGGTCGACCTCCGCCACCACCGCTCGAACCGCCGGCAGGAGCGCCTCGGCCCCGTGTTCGGCGGCCACCAGGTACTTGAGCGCCCAGTTGCGGCTCGCGTACTGGCTGTAGGGGTGGTAGACGAAGCGCCCCGGCGGTCCCTCCGGGTCGAGGGCCACGTCCCCCACCACGCCGACGATCCGCCGCTCGATTCCTCCCATCCGGATCTCCTGCCCCAGCGCGGCGCCGCCTCGGAAGAGGTGCTCGGCCAGGCTCCGGCTCACCACCGCCACGGGCGCGGCATCCGGGGTGTCCCGCGGGTCGAACAGCCGCCCCTCGAGGAGCGGGATCCCGAGGGCCTGGAAGTAGCTACCCCCGACCACCCGCTGGTCGGCGTCCACGAACCCTTGCTCGGTGCCGGCGTGAGGTCCGGTGAGGGCCCAGGTACCCCAGTTGTAGGAGATGCCGGTTGCCGGCAAGACCGAGGTCGTGCCCACGGCCCTGACCTCGGGCAGCGCCGCCAAGGCCTCTGGCATCCGCGCGTGGAGGGCGGCTCGCCGCTCCGCGTCGTAGCGCCCCACCGGCAGGTTGAGCTCGAAGGTGAGGATGCCTTCGGTGCGCAAGCCCAGGTCCACCCGGGACAGACGGTAGACGCTCGCCGCCAGCGAGGTGGCCCCCACCAGGAGGGTGAGGGCCAGGCCCACCTGCCCGGCCACCAGGACGCGACGCAGGCGCACGTAGCCGCGCGAAGCGGTTGCGGCCCGGGAGGCTTCGCCCAGGGAGGCGAGGGGGGAGCTCCGGGCGAGGCGCACGGCCGGCAGGAGCCCGGCCGCCACGCCGGTCACCAGCGCCACCGCCGCGGTCAGGGCGAGGACCTTCCCGTCGATCCCGACCTCGGACGCCCGGGGGACGGCGTCCCGGCCGAGGTGCAGGAGGAGCTCGAGACCGGCGTAGGCCACGGCCACCCCCGCCAGCCCGCCAGCGAGACCGAGCACGGCGCTCTCCGTCAGGAGCTGCCCGAGGATGCGCCGGCGCTCCGCCCCGAGCGCCGAGCGCACCGCCACCTCCCGGAGCCGCCCCAGGGAGCGCACGAGGAGCAGGTTGGCCAGGTTCACCGAGGCGACCAGGAGCACCAGCACCACCACCCCCAGGACCAGCAGGAGGGCCGGCCGTGCCTCGGCCACCAGGTCTTCGTGGAGGGGCACCAGGCGGAAGCCGCCGTCGTCGTCCACCTCGGGGTACTTCTCCAGGAGGGCGGCGTCCAGGGCCGCCATCTCCCGGCGCGCCTGCTCCGGGGCGAGCCCGGGGGCGAGGCGGCCGAGGACGCTCAGGTAGTGGTTCCCCGGGTACTCGGCGCCCCCCGTGTGGAGGTTCTGCGGCACCCAGGCGTCGACGCGGCCCACCAGCGGGTCCTCGAAGCCGGCCGGCATCACCCCGACGACGGTGTAGACCTCGCCGTCGAGCACCATGCCGGCCCCGAGGCCCTGGCGGTCGAGCCCGCTCCGGCGCCAGAGCTCCCCGGAGACCACCGCCAGCCGCTCGCCCGTCTCGTCGGCGCGGGTGAAGCCGCTCCCGAGGACCGGCTCCTGCCGGAGCACCCGGAAGTAGTCCGCGCTCACCGGGAGGAGCCGGATCCGCTCGGCGCGGTCGCCGAGCACCAGGTCGGCCCCGACCTCGTCGTAGGTGTAGACGGCGGCCAGGTCCTCGAAGGAGGACGCCCTCTCCCGGTAATCCTTGAAGTGCGGGGCGCTCACGTAGAGGTCGGCCTCGGGCTCCTCCGCGTCGAACTGGTAGAGCCGCACGAGCTGCCCCGGCGCTTCGTAAGGGAGCGGCCGGAGGAGCACGCCCTGGACGACGCTGAAGACGGCGGTCGTGCCGCCGACGCCGAGAGCGATGGTGAGGATGGCCGCGGCGGCGAGCCCGGGCCGGGAGCGGAGCGTGCGCAGGGCGTAGCGGGCGTCGGCGAGGGGGACCTCGATCCGATGGACCCAGCGGGCATCCCGGACCTCCTCCTTGGCCCGCTCCACGCCGCCGAAGGCGAGGCGTGCCGCACGCCTCGCCTCGCGGGGGCTCATGCCCTCCCGGAGGTAGCGCTCCGTCTCCATCCGGAGGTGGAAGCCCACCTCCTCGTCGAGCTCTCCCTCCACCTGATCCTTGCGCAGCAGCACGCGGAGCTGCTTCAGCCACCCCTTCATCCGGTCCATGCCTGGCTCTCCCTCGTTTCTTTCATGAGCCCGTCGTTCCGAGGACCCCCTCCACCGCCTCCACGTACCGGCGCCAGCTCGCGGTCTCCTCGCCCAGCGCCCGTCGCCCGGAGGGAGTCAGCCGGTAGTACTTCGCCCGGCGGTTCTGCTCGGTGCTCCGCCACTCGCTGTCGATCCAGCCCCTCTGCTCCAGGCGCTGGAGCGCCGGATAGAGCGAGCCCTGGCCCACCTGCAGGGCCTCCCGGCTGAGCTGCTGGATGCGCTGCCCGATGCCCCAGCCGTGCATCGGCTCGAGGGCGAGCGTCTTCAGCACCAGGAGGTCGAGGGTGCCGCGGAGGATGTCCTGCTGGCTCGGGGGCTGTTCGCGGGGCATCGGGACTCCTTCCCTGTCGACTTCCGACACCAGTGTCGCAGCTCTCCTGTCGGAAGTCAATAGGAGAGCCGCCGGAGGTGCATGCTCCTGGTCGACCCGGCCAAGGACTTCGCCCACGGCGACACCTGCGTGTAGCAGGACGACGAGGAGCACACTCCCGCCGGTGCAGGAGCAGCGCTGGCACCACCTCGTCCCACAGGCGTGCGGCGCGCCACCTCCATCCGGTGTCTCGCGCCCCCTCTGACCCACCCGGCCGGGTAGCTGTGCAACGCCCGCGATTTGTGCGAAACTAGGACAAACCCCGATGGTCACTGAGTTTTCGGAGGCTCAGACAGTCCCGATCCCGCCCTGATCCCACCCCAGTCGTCCCGCCGACACTTCCTCACAGGAGACCCGACCCGTGACGATCGAACTCGATGGGTTCATGGACGACATCGTCCGCCGCAACCCCGGCGAGCTGGAGTTCCACCAGGCGGTCCGGGAGGTGGCCGAGAAGGTCGTGCCCTACATCAACTGCCACCCGCAGTACGAGAAGGCCCGGATTCTCACCCGGATGACCGAGCCGGACCGGATCATCATCTTCCGGGTCTGCTGGGAGGACGACACCGGCCGGATCCGCGTCAACCGCGGCTACCGCCTGCAGTTCAACAGCGCCATCGGCCCTTACAAGGGCGGGCTGCGGTTCGACCCCTCGGTCAACCTGTCGGTGCTTAAGTTCCTGGCCTTCGAGCAGACCTTCAAGAACAGCCTGACCACCCTGCCGATGGGCGGGGGCAAGGGGGGCTCGGACTTCACCCCGCGGGGGCGCTCCGACATGGAGGTGATGCGCTTCTGCCAGGCCTTCATGAGCGAGCTCTTCCGCCACATCGGCAAGGACGTCGACGTGCCCGCCGGCGACATCAACGTCGGCAGCCGCGAGATCGGCTATCTCTTCGGCCAGTACCGGCGGCTGCGCAACGAGTGGACCGGCGCGATGACCGGCAAGGGCATCCAGTTCGGCGGCAGCCTGATTCGGCTCGAGGCCACCGGGTACGGCTGCGTCTACTTCGCCCAGGACATGCTCCAGCACCACGGCGAGGACGTCGAAGGCAAGCGCTGCGTCATCTCCGGCGCCGGCAACGTCTCCCAGTACACCGCGAGGAAGCTGCTCGAGCTCGGCGGCAAGGTCGTCACCCTGTCGGACCGCAGTGGCTTCATCTACGTCCCGGAGGGGATCACCGAGGAGCTGATCGAAGCGGTGATCGACCTCAAGAGCGACCGGCGCCAGGAGCTCGCGGTTCTCGCCGCCGAGCGCGGGATCGAGTTCCACTCCGGCGAGCGTCCCTGGAAGGTGCCGTGCGATATGGCCTTCCCCTGCGCGACCCAGAACGAGCTCGACGGGGACGACGCCCGGGCGCTGCTCGCCAACGGCTGCGACCTGGTGAGCGAGGGCGCCAACATGCCGTCGACCCTCGAGGCGGCCCACGCCTTCGAGGAGGCGGGGATCCTCTACGCTCCCGGCAAGGCGGCCAACGCCGGCGGGGTGGCGATCTCGGGGCTCGAGATGACCCAGAACGCGCTGCGCCT
>DATKCC010000238.1:0-5193 GCA_035513375.1 Thermoanaerobaculia bacterium
CCCTGCCGCCCGAGGTCTACGGCGTCGCCGGCGCCGACCTCGCCGACGTCCGCCTGATCATCCCGGGGCTCGGCTCCGAGATGCAGGTGCCCTACCTGCGGTGGCGCCCCGAGGAGCCGGTGCTCGAGGCCGAGCTCCGGGGCGCCGTACCGGCGCCGGTCGATGGCGGGCTCACGGTCCTCGAGCTCGCAGCCGCCCACCCCGGCCTGCCGCTCTCCGCCCTGGTGGTGAGCGCGCCGCCCGCGGCCGGCGGCAACCGGCGGATCCGCGCGCTCTACCTCGGGGCGGAAGATCCGGACCCCGGAGGGCCGGCCGGCGGCGCGGGCGGCCGAGCCTCGAGCCCGTGGCTCGAATGGACTTGCACCGCCGAGCCCCCGCTACCCTGCCGATTCACCGTCGCCCTGGAGGAGGCCGGAAGCGGGAGTGCGCGGACGATAGGCGTCGAGATCGACGACCGCGGCGCCGGCCCGCTGCAGGCGGTCGACCTCGAGCTCTGGCGCCGCCGGGACGTGCTCCTGTTCGGCTGGCCGGCTGGCGACGGCCCGCTGCTGCTCGGCGCCGGCGTGCCTGGGCTGAGTGCGCCGGACTACCGGCTCGCCGCCCGCCGCGAGGAGCTTCTGGCCCGGCCCTGGCGGGAGGCCCGCCTGGTCGGGGAGCAGGAGGCGGCGACCGGCGGGCGGGTCGCGGCCTGGGCGATCGGGATCGCGCTGGTCGCAGCGGCGGTGGTGCTGGTGGTGCTACTCGACCGGATGTTGGAGGGGGGAGCGGTGAGAGGACGCAAGGGGCGCCGGCAGAGGAACGGGTGAGGGCCCGCAGGGGAGTTGCGCTACAGTCCCCACCCGACTCCCATGAGCCCCCCCGACTCCCCCGTCCTGCGTTTCCTGATCGGCGCCGCAGCCCTGGTCGTGATCGTGGCCGGGCTCAAGGCGGCCGCGATATTCTTCCTGCCGCTGCTGGTCGCTCTCTTCCTGACCATCCTGTCGCTGCCGCTGCTCGACTGGCTCCGGCGCAAGCGGGTGCCGGCCGGGATCGCCGTCACCCTGACCATGCTGGTGGTGGTGGCGGTCCTCGGGGTGGTGGGCCTGGTGATCACCGTCTCGGTCGAGGACCTCACCGAGAAGCTCCCCGAATACGAGGTCCAGGTCCGGGAGGCGGCGAGCCGGACGACCGACTGGCTCGAGGAGCGCCGGGTGGCGGTGCCCCGGCGGATCGACACCGAGGCGCTCGACCTCGGCTCCCTGGCGAACCTCCTGGGCGGGGCGTTCCGGGGCGTGGCGACGTTGCTCTCCTCCTTCCTCCTGGTGCTCCTGTTGCTGGTCTTCATGCTCTGGGAGGCGGTGATCCTGCCGGCCAAGCTCCTGGCGGCGGAGCGCTCCGGGCCGTTCGGTCTCGAACGCTGGCGCCCGATCGTGAGCCGGGTCCAGCGCTACTTGATCCTGAAGACGGTGGTCAGCCTGGCGACTGGGGTGGCGGCGGGCCTTCTGGTCTGGCTGGTGGGCCTCGACTTCGCGCTCTTCTGGGGCTTCCTCGCCTTCCTCCTCAACTTCATTCCCAACGTCGGCTCGTTCGTGGCGGCGGGCCCCCCCCTGGTTCTCTCCGCGCTCCAGCTCGGCGCCACGCCGACCCTGATCATCGGCGCCGGCTACCTGGCGATCAACGTGGTGCTCGGGAACCTGGTGGAGCCGGCCGTGATGGGCCGGGGGCTGCGGATGTCGCCGCTCGCCATCTTCCTCGCGCTCGTCTTCTGGGGCTGGGTCTGGGGCGCCCTGGGGATGATCCTCTCGGTGCCGCTCACCGTCTCGCTCAAGATCCTGTTCGAGAACTCCGAGAGCCTGACGTGGCTGGCGGTGCTCCTCGGGCGGCGGCCCCGGGCGGCCGCGTGAGCTCGGCGACGCCGCCGATCGGAGCGCTCCCGGTCGCCGAGCCCGTCTGGCGGGGCGGCTACCCGGTCTGGGAGGCAGCGGCTGCCGGAGTCGAGGTGCGCTTCGTCGGGCGGGGACTCGGCGGGACCCGGACGGCGATCTTCGAGCGCGCGGCGGGGCGGGAGCTGCCGGTGGCGCAGGCGAAGCAGGTGCACTCGGACCGCGTGCTCGCCGCCCGGGAGGGGTTCTGTGGCCGCGGGGACGCCCTCTGGACCGGCCAGCCGGGGCTCGCCCTGTCGGTGATCACCGCCGACTGCGTGCCCCTCCTCCTGGCCGGCGGCGGCCGGGCCGCGGCGGTCCACGCCGGCTGGCGGGGCGTGGTCGCGGGGGTGGTGGAGCGGGCGGTCGCGGCGCTCAGCGTCGCTCCCGGCGAGCTCGCCGCCTGGATCGGCCCGGCGATCGGGGTCTGCTGCTACGAGGTGGGCGAGGAGGTTGCCGAGCGGGTCGCCGCGGTGAGCCAGCCCGGAGTCGTAGCTCCCGGCGCCGGCCGCGACGGGCGCCCCCACCTGGACCTGGCCGGCGCGGTCCGCCACCAGCTCGTCCACGCCGGCGTCCCGGAGCCCAGGATCGTCCTGCGCTGCACGCACTGCGACCCGGAGCGGCTGTGGAGCTACCGGCGGGAGGGCGAAGGGGTGGGCCGCAACATCGCCTACGTTTGGCTGCCGTAGCTCTCTGAGCTGCGATGAAGACCGGCGCGGAACCCGCGCGGATCACGGCCGAAGGCCCGGAGCTGGCCGCAGGCGGCCGAGACGTCGTCGCCGCGGCGGCGGCGCACCGTGGCGACCAGCCCGCAGCGCTCGAGGCGGCTCCGGAAGGCGTCGACACGCTCGCCGGGCGGCGGCACCATGTCGGGGCCGAGGACCGGGTCCGGATTGACCGGAATCAGATTGACCTTGACCCGCAGGCCCGCGAGGCGCCGGGCGAGGGCGTCGGCGTCGGCGGCCGCATCGTTGAAGCCCCGGACCAGGAGGTACTCGATCGTCACCTTCCGCCCTCGCTCGAGCGGGAAGCGGGCGATGGCCGCCAGCAGCTCCGCCAGCGGGTAGCTCCGGTTGATCGGCATCAGCTCGCTCCGGCGCTCGTCGTCGGGAGCGTGGAGCGAGACCGCCAGGTTCGGGCGGCGCCCCCAGCCGGCCAGGGCGTCGATACCGGGCACCACCCCGGCGGTCGATACCGTGATCCGCCGGGGCGAGACGCTCTCGGTGAGCAGCGCGAAGGCGGTCTCGAGGGCCTCGAGGTTGAGCAGCGGCTCGCCCATACCCATGAACACCAGGTTGAAGCCTGCCGGCGCGAGCTCCCGGTCCCGGCGGATGGCGAGGACCTGGCCGACGATCTCCCCGGCCGAGAGGCTGCGCCCCGGCCCCCAGTAGCCGGTCACGCAGAACTTGCAGGCGAGGCCGCACCCGGCCTGGCTGGAGATGCAGAAGGTCCGCCGGTCGCCGTCCGGGATGTCGACCGCCTCGACGGTGGCCCCGTCGTCCAGCGCCAGGAGGTACTTGACCGTGCCATCGTCCGAAGGCGCGCGCTCGACGACCTGCGGACCGCCCACCCGGAACTCCCGAGCCAGCCGATCGCGGAGACCCTGCGGCAGGTCGGTCATCCTCTCGAAGCTCGGGACCGCCCGGCGGTGGAGGGCGTCGTAGACCTGGCGGGCCCGAAACGGCCGGTCGATCGCCGGTTCCAGGATCGCCGCGAGGCGCTCGAAGCCGAGCCCCAGAAGAGCGGGACGAGGGTCCCCGGCGGCACCGGGCCCCGCGGTGCGGTCCGGGAGGACGGTCGGCAGGGAGGTCATCGGCGGGGAGCGGGCGGGTGGCTGGCGGAGAGCGGAGTCAGGCCCTGCGGGATCGACGGTTGCGCACCCGCCGGGTGGGATCGATCCCGATCGAGCGCAGGAACGAGAGGTCGCCGCCGTGAATGCGGAAGACCGGCTCGCCTCGCTCGCCGGCGGGGGGGACCGGTTCAGAGCCGCCGCCCTCGCCCTCTTCGACGTCGCGGTCCCGGCGGTCGAGGATGATGAACAGGCTGTAGCCCTCCTCGTGGATCCGGCGCAGGGCCTGATTGACGTCGGAGGACTCCGCGATGGCGTCGGACATCGCCCGGCCCAGGTCGCGCAGCATCTGGCGGATCTTCTCTTCCAGGGCTCGTCTCCTCGGTCGTCTCCAGGCCGCTTCGGGCTCCTCCGGGCCGGTTCGCACCCCGTGCAACAAGCCCCCCGGAAGGGCGATTCCCCCACCGCCTCGGGGCCGGCTCGTCCGTATAATAGCCGCCCCCGACGGGGGGCTCGCCGCACCGTGCCCTCTCTCCCCCGAGTCCCGCCACCGAACGCGATGGAGCCCCCCACCGAGCCCAGGAACCTTCCGGCCGTGCTCGATCTCCTGCGGCGGCGCGGGCATCCGGTCCGCGCGGGCGTCGCCATGGCCGGCGACGTCTCCCGCAGACGGTACTTTCGTCTCGCCCTCGAGAGAGACGGCACTGCCGTGCTCGCCCTCTATCCTCCGGACCTGGAGGAGACCTGCCGGCGCTTCCTGCGGGCGGGAGAGCTCCTGGCCGGAGCCGGCGTCCGGGTCCCCGAGGTCCTCGACCAGGACTGCGGTGCGGGTTGGGCCCTGCTCGAGGACCTGGGTGAGCGGACGCTCTACGAGCACGAGGACCGGCCCTGGACCGAGCTCGGTGCCTACTTCGAGGAGGCGGTGCGCACCCTCGGTAGGATCGCCTCGCTGCCGCCCGCGCCGGTGGCGAGCCTCAACCCGACCCTCGACCGGGAGCTGCTCTCCCGCGAGCTCCGCCAGACCCGCGAGCTCTTTCTCGTCCCGCTCCGGCTCGACGGCGGACGGGACGGCGAGAGCCTGCTCAGGCGCGAGCTCGAGACGGCGCTCGAGACGGTCTGCACCCGCCTCGGGGACGAGTCTCCGGTTCCCTGCCATCGGGACTTCGGTGCCCGGAACCTCGTGCCTCTGGCCTCTGGATTCGAGCTCGGGGTGCTCGACCATCAGGACCTGCGCATGGGACCTCCCGCCTACGACCTCGCCTCCCTGCTCAACGACAGCCTGTTCCCGCCCCCGGACGTGGCCGAGCGGCTGCTCGCTCTGGCCGGAGTAGGTACTGGAGTGGGGGTTGGATCGAGTGCCGGAGGAGGGACGGGGGCCGGGCCGGGCTCGAGAGCCGCGAGCGGTGCCGGCCGGCCGGACCGGGAGAGCTACCACCGGGCGGCGGCACAGCGGACCTTGAAGGCGATCGGCAGCTACGCCGCCTTCGCCGGCCGCGGCTCCGG
>DATKCC010000239.1:0-2876 GCA_035513375.1 Thermoanaerobaculia bacterium
CGACCGGCTGACGCTCGACGGGCTCGTCGCCGCGAAGCACTCGACCCGGATGGAGCTCGCCGACCGCATCCTGGACGACCTCGCGGCGGCGGTGACGGGCCACGGCGACGGCGAGGCGCGCCGCGCGCTGGCGGTGCTCGCGGCCTGGGACCGGGCGGCCGACGCCGAGAGCCGGGGCGCGGTCCTCTTCGAGCGCTTCGTCCGCCTGCTCGACCGGTCGTACCCCGATCCTTTCGCCACCCCCTGGAACCCCGAGGACCCTCTGGGGACACCGGACGGCCTGGCCGACCCGGCGGCGGCGGCGGCTCTCCTCGCCGCAGCGGCCGCCGAAGTCGAGGCCGAGCACGGCGCCCTCGATGTCCCCTGGGGCGAGGTCTTCCGCCTCCGGCTCGGGGAGCGCGACCTGCCGGCCAACGGCGGCCCGGGCGACCTCGGGATCTTTCGTGTCGTCGGCTTCCGGCCCGATGAAGGGGCGCGGACCTTCAGCGCCGCCGGCGGCGATTCGTTCGTCGCGGCGGTCGAGCTCTCCCGCCCGGTTCGCGCGCGGGCGCTCCTCGCCTACGGCAATGCCAGCCAGCCCGGCTCACCCCACGTCGGCGACCAGCTCGTGCTGTTCGCGAGGAAGGAGCTCCGGGCGGTATGGCGGAGCCGCGAGGAGATCGAGGCCAACCTCGAACGGCGGGAGGTGCTGGAGGCGCGGAGCGGGGAGCGAGGGCGAGAGCCGGGGGCGGCAGCCGGTCCCGACTGATAGCCTCTTCGGCCATCGTGCGACCGTCCCGGCTCCCCCTCGCCGCCGCCGGGCTGGCCCTGGCCCTCGCCGCCGGGCCGGCCCCCGCCCAACCCCCCTTCACCCTGGAGCTGGTCCTCGCCTTCCCCTACGCCCTCGACCCGGTGGCCGCGGCGCGGGCGGACCGCGTCGCCTGGGTGGTCAACGAGGCCGGGGTGCGGAACGTCTGGACCGCCGCCGGGCCCGGCTTCGAGGCCGCGCGACTGACCGCCCACGCCGAGGATGACGGCATCGCCCTCGGCGGGCTCCGGCTGACGCCGGACGGGACGGTCCTGGTCTACGTCCGGGGCGGCGGGCCGAACCGCGCCGGCGAGCACCCGAACCCGACCAGCCACCCGGACGGCGCCGAGCAGACGATCTGGGCGGTGCCAACTGGCGGCGGCGAGCCCCGGAAGCTCGCCGAGGGCGCCGGCGCCGAGATCTCGCCGGACGGGACCCGCCTCGTCTTCGCCCGGCAGGGCAGGGTGTTCGAGGTGTCGCTCCGCGGGCCCGAGGAGGCCGCAGAGCCGGCCGGGTCGGACTCCGAGGCGCAAGGGGCGAACCAGGAGCCGGCGGATTCCGATGCCGTTGTCGACGGCGGCGAGGGCGACGGCGGCGGAGGGGGCGGCGAGGCCCCGAAGCCCCGGGAGCTCTTCCAGGCGCGGGGCGGCCTCGGCGGCCTCCGCTGGTCGCCCGACGGCCGCGGGATCGCCTTCGTGAGCGACCGCGACGACCACGTCTTCGTCGGGGTCTACGACTTCGAGGCCGACTCGATCCGCTGGCTCGCGCCCTCGGTCGACCGGGACGGCTTCCCGGCCTGGTCGCCGGACGGCCTCCGGGTCGCCTTCCTCCGCGTCCCCGGTCGGCGGACCGGCGAGAAGTTCGACCTGACCTCCGCCACGCGCTTCGCGGTCTGGGTGGCCGATGCCGCGACCGGCGAGGGCCGCGAGCTCTGGCGCTCGCCGGAGGAAGCCGGCGGCTTCGCCCAGTACTACCCGGAGGACGTCCTGGTCTGGGCCGGCGCCGGGGCCGCGGCCGGCGAGGGCCGCATCCTCTTCACCTCCGAGCACTCGGGCTGGCTCCACGTCTACGCCCTCGCGCCCGACGGGGGCGCCGAGCCGGTCGATCTGACACCGGGAGAGTGCGAAGCCGAGACCACCGCCGTCACCCCGGACGGCTCGACCCTGGTCTTTACCTCGAACTGCGGCGACATCGACCGGCGCCACCTCTGGCGGGTGCCGACCGCCGGTGGCACCCCGGCGCCGCTGACGGCCGGCGGCGGCATCGAGACCGATCCGGTGGTCCTGGGCGGCGGCGGCCACGTCGCCTTCCGGCAAGCCACCGCCCGCCGGCCCCAGCGCCTGGTGGTCGCCCGGCTCGACGGCTCGCAGCCGCGCCCGCTGGGACCCGAGCTTCCGTACGACTACCCCCTCGACGCCGTGGTCGAGCCGCAAGCGGTCACCTTCCGGGCCTCCGACGGCCTCGAGATCCATGGCCAGCTCTTCCTGCCGCGGTCGCCCGGCGGCGGCTCGGAAGACAAGCGCCGGCCGGCCGCGATCTTTCTCCACGGCGGCCCGATCCGGCAGATGCTCCTCGGGTTCCACTACTCGGACTACTACGCCCGCGCCTACGCCATGAACCAGTACCTGGCGAGCCGGGGCACCGTCGTCCTCGCCGTCAACTTCCGCTCCGGGAGCGGCTACGGCCGGGGCTTCCGCCGGGCCGAAGGCCAGGGCCCGCGCGGCGCGACCGAGTACCGGGACGTCGTCGCGGCCGGCCGCTACCTGCGCCGGCTCCCCGAGGTCGATCCGGAGCGGATCGGGCTCTGGGGCGGCTCCTACGGCGGGTACCTGACCGCGCTCGGCCTCGCCCGCGACTCCGAGCTCTTCGCCGCCGGGGTCGACCTCCACGGCGTCCACGACTGGTCTCTCCGCGCCCGGGAGCTCCTGCCCGGCGGCGCCTGGGGAATCACCGAGGAGATGATGGACACCGCCTACTCCTCCTCGCCGGTCGCCGACCTGACGACCTGGAGCTCGCCGATCCTGCTCGTCCACGGCGACGACGACCGCAACGTCCTGTTCGCCCAGACCACCGACCTCGTCCAGCGCCT
>DATKCC010000240.1:0-4448 GCA_035513375.1 Thermoanaerobaculia bacterium
GGTACGAGGGGGACGTCGAGGTCGTCGGCGACCTCCTCGTACAGGCGCTCGAATCGGCCGGCGTAGTCGAGGCCGTAGCTCGGCGGGATCCGCATCCCGAGAAGGACCACCCGGGCGCCGGCCTGGCGGCTCCGGCGAACGATCGAGCGCAGGTTCCCCTCCGTCGCCTCGACGGGCAGCCCGCGGAGGCCGTCGTTCGCGCCGAGACCGACCACCACCACGGCCGGCCCCTGGGCGAGGATCCAGTCGAGCCGAGCCAGGCCGCCGGCGCTGGTGTCCCCGCTCACTCCGGCGTTGACCACGCGGACGGCGAACCCCTCCCCCCGGAGCTCCTGCTCGATCAACGCCGGAAACGCCTCGGCTTCGGCGAGCCCCAGCCCGGCGGTCAAGCTGTCCCCCAGAAACACCACGAGCGGCGTCTCTTCCGCCGCGGCCGTTGCGTCCTGCGAGGCGGACTCCACCCGCACCGCTTCCTCCTCCGCGCCGCAAGCGAGGGCGGTCGAGAGAAAGCAGGTGGCGAGGAGGCGTCGGAGCTCCACGCCGCGGAGTCTAGCGCTGGCTACATCCCTTTCAGCAGCGTCGCGAGAGCCAGCAGAATGAAGCCGATGGCGACCATCCAGAAGGCGTAGGGAACGAGCGGCGTGAGGATACCCAGATAAGCGACGATCCCCAGCACGCCCAGCACGACCGCGATGACCCATACGATTTGGTTCGGAGCAGACAGCCTCATCGTCAAGCCTCCTCGTGGAAGAAGGGTGGAAGGAACGGCCGCATTCTACCGCCTTTCGCGATCGCCGGCGCATCCGGCGCCGAGAGGCGAGCAGGGCCTCGGCCCCGGCCCGCCCCACCACTGCTAATCTCACCCGCCCATGCCCGCGCCGCCCCGGATCGAGACCCGCCGCCTCACCAAGCGCCTCCCCTCCGGCGACCGCCTCCTCACCATCCTCGCCGACGTCGATCTCGCCGTCGCCCCCGGCGAGTTCGTCGCGGTGCTCGGGCCCTCGGGGAGCGGCAAGTCCACCCTGCTCGGCCTCATGGCCGGCCTCGACCGCCCGACCTCCGGCGAGGTCCTTTTCGACGGCCGGCCGATCCAGGACCTCTCCGAGGACGCTCTCGCCCTGCTCAGGCGCCGGTCGATCGGCTTCGTCTTCCAGTCCTTCGAGCTGCTCGAGAATCTGACCGCCCGGGAGAACGTGCTCATCCCGCTCGAGCTCCTGGGGGTCACCCGGGGGGGCGAGCGGGCCGCTCGGCTGCTCACCGCGGTCGGGCTCGGGGAACGGGGGCACCACTACCCCTCCCAGCTCTCCGGCGGCGAGCAGCAGCGGGTCGCCCTCGCCCGGGCCTTCGCCGCCGAGCCGGCGCTCCTCCTCGCCGACGAGCCCACCGGCAACCTCGACGGCGTGACCGGAGCCATGGTCCTCGACACCCTCGCCAGCCTGCGCCGGGACCATGGCACCACCATGGTCCTCGTCACCCACGACCCCGCGGTCGCCGCCCTCGCCGACCGCAGGGTCCACCTCCGCGACGGGCGCGTCGAAAGGATCGAGACGATGTAGGGTGCGGCGGGCTGCACCCTACGGATCCCGACGTGACCGTCCGAAGCTACCTCCGTTTCCTCCGCCAGGAGACCCGCGGCTCTCTCGGCCGCCTGCTCTTCTTCGTCGCCTGCCTCGCCGTCGGCGTCGCCGCGGTCGTGGCCGTGGCCGGGATCGCCTCCGGGCTCGAGTCGGGGGTGCGACGGGAGGCCCGGCGCCTGCTGGCAGCGGACCTGGCGGTCGAGGGTCGGGAGCCTCTGCCCGAGAGCCTGGACCGGGCCCTCGCGGAGCTCGCCAGCGAGCTCGGGGAACCGCTCGGGCGGGCCGACCTGCGCGAGCTGGTGACGGTGGTCGCCGCGCCGGCCCGGGAGGCGCCCGACGGCTCCCGGCGAACCGGCGTGGCGCCCGGCCGGAGCCAGCTCGTCGAGCTCAAGGTGGTTCGCGGCCCCTACCCCTTCTACGGCGAGCTCGCGCTCCTCCCCGATCGGCCGCTCGCCGAGCTCCTCGACCGGCCCGCCGGCGACAATGGAGCGGCGGTCGGCGGTGCCGTGGCCGCGCCCGAGCTCCTCGATCGGCTCGGGCTCGAGGTCGGCGACCGGCTGAAGATCGGAGGCGTCGAGGTGCCGATCACCGGCGCGGTCACCGCCGAGCCCGACCGTCTGGGCGGCGCCTTCGGCTTCACCGCCGGCCCCCGGCTCTTCCTCGGCGCCGAGACCTTCGACGAGACCGGCCTCGAGGCGACCGGCAGCCGCATCCGCTACCGGGCCTTGCTCCGCCTGCCGGAAGCCGCGGGCGAGGCCGGCACCGAACGGGCGGCCGCAGCGATCCGCTCGGTGCTCCCCGAGGGGCGCGGCTTCGGGATCGAGACCTGGGCCGAGGCCCAGCCGGCGCTGCGCCAGGGGATCGCCCGCGCGGAGCGGTTCCTGGGGCTGGTGGCCCTCCTCTCGCTCCTGATCGGCGGGGTCGGCGTCGGCCAGACCGTCCGCGCCTGGCTCGCCGGACGGATGGACGCGATCGCGGTCCTGAAATGCCTCGGCGCCCGACCCCGGGAGGTGCTCCTCCTCTACGGCGGCCAGACCGCCCTCCTGGGCCTCGCCGGCAGCCTGGCCGGGGCGGCGGCCGGCGTGGCGATCCTGCTCGGCTCCCCGTTCCTCTCCTCCCACCTGGGCGGCGACCTCCTCCCGGCCGAGCTCCTCGACCCCTGGCAGCCCGGCGCCGTCGCCCGCGGGCTCCTCCTCGGGGTCTCGGTGGCGCTCCTCTTCGGCCTGCCGTCGCTCGTCGGCGCCCTCCGGGTGCCGCCCGCGCGGGTTCTTCGCCGGGACGTCGAGCCGCTGCCGGTGGCGTGGCCGGTCCGGCTCGCCGTGGCCGCGGCGGTGCTCGGCGGGGTGGGCGCGACAGCAGCGGCCCAATCGGGCTCGCTCCGGCTCGGGATCGAGTTCACCTCAGGCGCCGCGGCGGCGACCCTGGCTCTCGCCGGAGCCGCAATCGCGGTCTCCCGGGGGGCCGCTCGGCTCCGCGGGCGGCGGCACGGGCGCTCCGCCACCTCCGCCCCCGGCAGCTTCTGGCTCCGCCACGGCCTCGCCGCTCTCGGTCGACCCGGCGCCGGAACCCTGGCGGCGGTCGTCGCCCTGGGGTTGGGGGTGCTCGTGGTAGTGGCGCTCTGGCTGGTCGAGCGCCGGCTTACCGCCGAGCTCGTGGGAAACCTCCCGGAGGCGGCGCCCAGCGTCTTCCTGATCGACATCCAACCCGACCAATGGGCGCCACTCCGGCGGCTGCTCGAAGCCGAGGGCGCGGAGGCGATCGACTCGGTGCCGGTCGTGATGGCGCGGATCGCTGCGGTCGACGGAGTGCCGGTCGGCGAGCTGACCGACGCCTCGTCCGGCCGCGAACGGGTCGAGGACGTCGGCGAGGACGACCGCCGCTGGGCGCTCACCCGGGAACAGCGCCTGACCTACCTCGACCGGCTGCCCGAGGACAACCGGGTCGTCGCCGGCGAGCTCTGGAGCGCTACGGGAGTGGCCGAGGTCAGCGTCGAAGAGGAGTTCGCCGCCGACCTCGGGGTGGGCGTCGGCTCTACCCTCGGCTTCGATCTCCAGGGGGTGCCGCTCGAGCTCAGGGTCACCAGCCTGCGGCGGGTCGACTGGTCGACCTTCGGCATCAACTTTTTCCTGGTCGTCGAGCCGGGCGTCCTGGAGGCCGCGCCCCAGTACCGGATCGCCGCGGTCCGCCTGCCGCCGGGGACCGAGGCCGCGGTCCAGGACCGGGTGACCGCGGCCTTCCCCAACGTGACGGTCCTCCAGATCCGGGAGATCCTCGACAAGGTGGTGGCGGTGATCCAGGCGCTGGCCGGCGGCATCCGCTTCGTGGGCACGTTCACGGTCCTCGCCGGCGCCGCGATCCTGGCGGGCGCAGTCTCGGCGGGCGCGGCCCGCCGACGCCGGGAGGTCGCCCTGCTCAAGACCCTCGGGACCACCCGCGGCGGGGTGGTGGCGGTCTACTCGGTGGAGTACGCCCTGGTCGGGCTGGTCGCCGGGATCATCGGCAGCGCCGGCGCCGTGGTCCTCTCCTGGGCGGTCCTCACCCGCGGGATGGAGGTCGCGTGGGCCTTCGACCCATTGCCGCTCGCCGCCGGCGTCCTGGGCGGCGCCGCGCTCGCGGTCGTCGCCGGTCTGGCCGCCAGCGTCAAGGCGCTCCAGAGCCGGCCGCTCGAAGCGTTGCGGAGCGCGACCTAGCAGCCCACAACGCCATCCCCGCCACCGCCGCCCAGAACAGCCCGAGGCCCCAGACCCACCCGCGCGGCCGGTAGTCGAGCTCCACCCGATGGACCCCGGGCGGGACGCGGAGGCCGAGAAACGCCGAGTTCACCGTCACCGGCTCGGCGGGCTTGCCGTCGATCGCCGCCCGCCACCCGGA
>DATKCC010000241.1:0-4279 GCA_035513375.1 Thermoanaerobaculia bacterium
CGCCATGGACGAGCCTCTCACCCTCACCTTCGAGGTCTTCTGGAGCTGGCTGCTCGGCCACCCGAACTGCATCCTCCGCGCCGGCACGCCCGAGGCGGTGGTCTACGACGACGAGGATCTCCACTGGCACTTCGCTTCCGAAGGCCCGCAGACCCTGGTCGTCCAGGTCATCCGCGGCAAGCACCTGGTCGGGGAGATCCTGGTCGAGCCCGAGCGGGTCAGCTACATCCAGGGGGACGGCGGCGAGCGGGACGACGAGTATCTCTTCGAGCTGGTCTCGGAGGCCGAGAGCGAGCGCACCGTCAGCTACTTCTTCGTCCTCTCCCACGGCTACGACGTCCAGGAAGAGGACGAGGCCGCCCACCCGCACTCGAGGGTGCACTGAGGCGCCGGGGACCGGTCCGCGCCCGGGCCGCGCCGGCGGCCGTGATCAGGACGACCCCGGCGAGGATCAGGGCGCCGGCGCCGAAGGTCACGCCGGTAACTTCCTCGCCCGCCAGAAGCCAGCCGAGGAAGACCGCGACCGCCGGGTTGACGAAGGCGTAGGTCGAGACCGTCGCCGGCTGGGCGACGCGGACGAGCCAGGCGTAGGCGGAGAAGGCGACCAGCGAGCCGAAGACGACGAGATAGCCGATGGCGACGGCCGAACGGGTCGAGACCGCGGCAGGATCGAACCGGCCCCACTCGCCGGCGACGGCCGACGCCGTGAGCAGGAGGGCGCCGCCGGCGAGCATCTGGCAGGCGGTGGAGGTGAACCCCCCCTGCGGCAGGCGCGCCCGCTGGGCGTAGACCGAGCCGGACGCCCAGCTCGCCGCGGCGAAGACCAGCAGGGCCGCCCCCCGGAGCTCGATCCCCACCCCTTCGCGAAAGGGGGAGACCAGGAAGAACACCCCGGCGAAGCCGAGGAGCAGCCCCAGGACGACGCCGCGGCTCGGCGCCTCGCCGCCGCGCCGCAGCCAGCTGACCAGGATGACGAAGAACGGCTCGGTCGCGACCAGAAGCGCCGCAGCCCCCGAGGCCACCCACTGCTCCGCCACCACCACGCCGCCGTTGCCGAGGAGGAGGAGGGCGGCGCCGACGATAAGGATCGCCGGCAGGTTCTCGCGCCGGGGCGGGGGTTCCCGGCGGACGCGCGACCAGCCGTAGAGGACGACCCCGGCCACGAGGTAGCGGCCGCCGGCCATGAGCAGCGGCGGTACGGTCTCGATGGCGAAGCGGATGGCGAGGTAGGTCGAGCCCCAGATCACGTAGATCAGGGCGAAGGCGACCACCAGGCGCCAGAGCGGGGGGCGGGAGTCGGTCAAGTCGGGGCGTCCTCGGGGAGTGGAGCGCTCAGCCTCAGGGAGGGCCGCACCCTACTCCTGGCCAGAGGAAGCGTTGCTCAGGAGCCGAGAGTCCGAGGTCGACGCAACATTAGCCGCGTTCCTGCCCGGAGCGCCACCGGAGGCTTCGGATCGAATCCGGGTCACACGCTCCCGTCACGGTAGAATCCCGTCGCTCCCCTCCCGGAACCCGCTTCGCCGACGGCCGTGCCCGCGCCCTTCGCTCCCTCCACCACTCGCGACGCCCGCGGCCTCGGGCTCCTGCTCGGCTTCTTCGTCGTCACCCTGCTCCTCGCCGCGGCTCTCGCCCCGCCGGTCTACTGGTGGATCCACGGCTGGGCCGCCGCGGAGTCGGGGGGCGCGGCCGGCACGGAGCCGGACGGCCTGGCGGGCTACCTCGCCGAGAAGGGATTCCCCCGCTACTTCGACCGCATTCGCTGGCTGGTGATCCTCGCGGGGGTGCCCTGGCTCTGTCGCGCTACGGGCCTCACCGGCCGCCGGGAGCTGGGGCTCGTGGGCGGCCGCGAGGCTTGGCGGGTCCTCGCCCTCTGGCTCGCGGCGGGCCTCGCGATGGTCGCCGGGATCACCGCCGGCCAGCTCGCCTCGGGGTCCGCGGTCCCGCGAGCGCCGGGAGCCTCCGCGATCGCGGAGATCCTCCTCCTGGGCCTCCTCGCCGCCGCCCTGGTCGCCTTCTTCGAGGAGCTGGTCTTCCGCGGGATCGTCTTCCGCCTCGCCCACCGGGCGCTCCCGGCCTGGGGCTCGGTGCCGGCGGCGGCGCTGATCTTCGCCCTGGTCCACTTCCTGCGGGTGCCGTCGAGCGCCTGGCCGGCCGGGGCGCCGGTCCCCTGGTGGAGTGGCTTCGCCGTCGCCTGGAGGAGCCTGACGGCGCTCCCGCAGACCCTCGACGGCGCAGTATTCGCCGGCCTCGTCCTGGCGGGCGCGATCCTCTGCCTGATCTTCCTCCGGCATGGCACCCTGCTGGCGCCGATCGGGCTCCACGCCGGCTGGGTCTGGGGCGCCCAGCTCCACCGCCGGCTGGTCGAGGTCGAGGCCCCGTCGGCCGCCTGGGGCGGGCGCGCGTTGATCGACGGCGCCGTCCCGCTCGGCCTCCTGGTCCTCCTCCTGGTGGGAATGGTCCTCGCCTTCCGCTACTCGGCGGCGGGCCTCGCCGGGCCGGGCGGACGCGGGCGCTGAGGAAGGCCCCTTGCCCGGCCGCCGATCGTGTAGATTCGGCGGGCGCCCACCGGAGGAAGACCACTCGATGGAGCCCGGCATGGAACAGGAGCTGGCCAGGCTGCGCGACGCCCTGGGCAGTGTCGATCGGAGGATCCTGGAGCTCGCCGCCGAGCGGCGGCACCTCGCGGCCGAGATCGGCCGCGCCAAGCGACAGGCGGGCCTGCCCACCCGCGACTGGGCGCAGGAGCGTCAGGTCCTCGAGCGGGGCGAGGCGACGGCGGCCGAGGTGGGGCTCTCGCCCGACCTCGCCAGGAAGCTCCTGCTGCCCTTGATCGACTCCTCGCTCACCGTCCAGGAGCGGGACCGGGTGGCGGCGGCCGGCGCCGGCGACGGCCGGCGGGCGCTGATCATCGGTGGCGGCGGCCTGATGGGCGGCTGGTTCGTCCGCTTCCTCGCCGCCCAGGGTTTCGCGGTCGAGGTCGCCGATCCGGCGCCGGCTCCGGGGGTCGAAGTGCAGCGCCCCGACTGGCACGACGGCCCCCTCGACCAGGATCTGATCGTCGTGGCGACCCCCGTGTCGCGGACCGGTCCGCTCCTGGCGGAGCTGGCCGCGCGGCGCCCGCCGGGGCTGGTGTTCGACATCGCCTCGCTCAAGACGCCGCTCCGAGCCGGGTTCGCCGCCCTGGTCGAGGCCGGTGTTCGCGCCACCTCCCTCCACCCGATGTTCGGCCCCGACACCGAGCTCCTCTCCGGCCGCCACGTGGTGTTCGTCGACGTGGGCCGCCCCGAGGCGACGGCGGAGGCCCGGGAGCTCTTCGCCTCGACCATGGTGGTGCCGGTCGAGATGGGTCTCGACGAGCACGACCGGGTGATCGCCTACGTCCTCGGCCTCTCGCACGCGGTCAGCATCGCCTTCTTCACTGCCCTCGGCGAGAGCGGCGAGTCGGCGCCGCGCCTCGCGGAGGTCTCGAGCACCACGTTCGAGCGCCAGCTCCAGGTCTCCCGGCGCGTCGCCGAGGAGAACCCCCATCTCTACTTCGAGATCCAGCGCCTCAACGACTACGGCACCGAGTCGCTCTCGGCGCTCCTGCTCGCGATCGAGCGCCTGCGCTCGGTGGTCCGGGCCGACGACGAAGAGGGTTTCGTCCGGCTGATGGAGAAGGGCCGGGAGTACCTCGAGCGCTGGCGAGGGTGAATTTTCTCGGATCACCCCCCTCTCCCTCGGTCCCTCTCCCACCCTCAGGGCACCGCGAGGCGGAGCCTCGTGGTCGGGAGAGGGACGCCCCCACCCGGCGCGGCGGGTCCGGTAGCATCGGCCCAATGGCGAGGACGCGCGGGGTGGGCCTCGAGGACCTGCGCCGGGTGCCGCTCTTCCGGCGCCTCGGTGAAGAGGACCTCGGGCGCCTGGCGAAGGTGGCGCTGCTGCGCTCCTGGGCGAAGGGCGAGACCCTGTTCGACGAGGGCGACCCGGCCGACAGCTTCCTGGTCATCACCGCCGGCCGGGTCAAGGTCTTCAAGACCACCCCCGACGGCCGCCAGCTCATCCTGGAGATCTTCGGCCCCGAGGACCCGGTGGGCGCGGTCGCGGTCTACGAGGAGCGCCCCTACCCGGCGACCGGCATCGCGCTCGAGGAGGCCGAGGCGATCGCCATCCCCCGGCGGGACTTCTTCGCCCTGCTCGACACCCACCCGACCCTGGTCCGCGGGCTCCTGCTCGCGATGACCCGGCGCCTGGTCGAGCTCACCCAGCGCCTGGCCGACCTGACCGGCGGCCGGATCGA
>DATKCC010000242.1:0-3841 GCA_035513375.1 Thermoanaerobaculia bacterium
GGCGAGCCTCTTCCTGGCCCTCGCCACCCGCTCCGAAACCGGCCCGGAGACGCTCCGCCTCGAAGGCGCGAATCAGGCGGAGCTGCAGCTCGAGCTCGCCGGGCCGAGACCGTCAAGGGCGATCGCCGCCACCGTCAGCCGTGGCGGCCAGATGATCTGGCACGAGGAGGGGATCGAGGTGCGCAGTCTGGGCCGCGACCTGATCGCCGTACTGACCCTTCCGGAGGAGAGCCTTCAGGTAGGCCGGTACCGCGTCGAGCTCACGACCGCCGGTTCCGCCGGGAAGGAGCTCCTGGGGACCTACGAGCTTGCGGTGGATCGTTGAACGCACGGCAGCGAAATGTTTTTTCTAGTTGGGCCACTACATGATAGGAAGCCATCTGGAACTACCGAGAAGGAGCTCAAAGATGCCCAACGATCCTGGCGGCGGAAGCGGCGGATCAGGAAGCGGACCCGGCGGAGAGTCCAGCACGGAAAGCGAGCCGATCGTCGACGCCGGTGCGGAGACCGACGACTCGGAGGGCACGACGACGCTCGAAGAGCCCGAAGAGCCTGAAGAAGAGAGCTGAGCTTGCACTGGGGGCGGCTTCCGCCCTCCGTAACCGAGAGGCGGTCCGCTTCAGCGGACGGCAAGCGCGACCCGTCCGCCTAGGCCGCCGCTCGACCTTCCTCCTCCATCAGGGGGCGGCCGCCGGCGCTGACCGGCCGGTGGCCGCCCTCCCCGCCTCGTTCGCTCAGCTACGGGCTGCTAGAGCACGCCACCCTCGGTCATGCGCCGGGCGTCGAGGACCTCTTCGAGCTCGTCTTCCGGCAGGACCCCCTTCTCCCGGGCCAGCTCGCGAACCGGCCGTCCGGTGCGCCAGGACTCCTTGGCGATCTCGGCCGCACGGTCGTAGCCGATCCTGGGCGCCAGCGCGGTGACCATGGCGAGGCTCTTCTCGACCAGCTCCTCGCAGCGCTCCCGCCGGGCGACGATGCCGTCGACGCACCGGTCGGCCAGCAGGCGCGACGAGCTCGCCAGGATGCCGATCGACTGGAGAAGGTTGTAGGCGATGACCGGCATCATCACGTTGAGCTCGAAGTTCCCGGACATGCCGCCCAGGGCGATGGTGGCGTCGTTGCCCACGACCTGGGCGGCGACCATCAGCACCGCCTCGGGGATCACCGGGTTGACCTTGCCCGGCATGATCGAGCTCCCGGGCTGGAGGCTCGGGAGCTCGATCTCGCCGATGCCACAGCGCGGGCCCGAGGCCAGCCAGCGCAGGTCGTTGGCGATCTTGGTCAGCGATACCGCGATCGTCTTCAGCGCCCCCGAGGCCTCGACGCAAGCGTCCTTGGCGGCCAGCGCTTCGAACTTGTTCGGCGCCCCCCGGAAGGGGTGCCCGGTCGCCTCCGCGAGCCGCGCGATGACAGCGTCGGCGAAGCCGGGCAGGGCGTTCAAGCCGGTCCCCACAGCGGTGCCGCCCAGTGCCAGCTCGGCCAGGCGAGGCTTGACCGCAGCCAGTCTGTCGAGCCCGTAGCGAACCTGCCGGGCGTAGCCCGAAAATTCCTGGCCGAGGCGGATGGGGACCGCGTCCTGAAGGTGGGTGCGGCCGATCTTCACCACGTCGTCGAGCTCCCGCTCCTTCGCCTCGAGGGCGGCGGCGAGCCGCTCGAGCGCCGGCTCCAGGTCCTCGGCGATCGCGCGATAGGCCGAGACGTGGATCGCCGTCGGGATGATGTCGTTCGAAGACTGACCCGCATTGACGTGGTCGTTCGGGTGAACTGGGCTCTTCGACCCAAGTCGACCGCCCAGGAGCTCGATCGCCCGGTTGGCGATCACCTCGTTGGCGTTCATGTTGGTCGAGGTGCCGGAGCCGGTCTGGAAGACGTCGAGGGGGAAGTCGCGGTCGTGCCGCCCCTCGACCACCTCGCCAGCGGCCTGGCCGATGGCCGCAGCGATCCCAGGGTCGAGGAGCCCCAGCTCGGCGTTGACCGCCGCCGACTCGCGCTTGATCAGCGCCAGGGCGGCGATGAACGGCCGCGGCATGGTCAGCCCGGAGACCGGGAAGTTCCGCCGTGCTCGCTCGGTCTGGGCGCCGTAGTAGGAGACCGCGGGGACCTCGATCTCGCCCAGGCTGTCGGTCTCGATTCGCGTCTCGGTCATGCTGTCCCCCTTGTCGAAGTGCGGCGCGCGGCCGGCCGGAGCGACCCCGCGTGAAGCTGCTGCAGGCTGTGGACCTCGAAGGCCCCGCGGCGGAGCGCGCGGATCCCCTCCACCGCAGCGCGGGCGCCGGAGAGCGTGGTGATGCACGGGATATTGAGCTTGAGGGCGTTGCGGCGGATGTAGGAGTCGTCGACGTGGCCCTCGCGGCCGATCGGGGTGTTGACCACGAGGTCGATGTCACCGTTGATCAGGTGGTCGACCACGTTCGGCCGCCCCTCGTGGACCTTGAGCACCGCCCGCACGGCGAGGCCGCGGCCGGCGAGGAAGCCCGCGGTGCCCGTGGTCGCGGTGAGCTCGAATCCCGCCTCGGCGAGGCCGCGGGCCACCGGCACCAGGCTCTCCTTGTCCCGGTCGTGGACCGAGAGGAAGGCCGTCCCGGAGGTCGGCAGGCGGTTGCCCGCCGCGATCCAGGCCTTGGCGAAGGCCTCTCCGAACCCTTCGCCGACGCCCATCACCTCGCCGGTCGACTTCATCTCGGGGCCGAGGACCGGGTCGACCCCGGGGAAGCGCCGGAAGGGGAAGACCGGCGCTTTCACGAACACCGCCGGCACCGGCGGCTCCTCGGTGAAGCCCAGCTCCTCGAGCGTCGCCCCGGCCATCACCCGGGCCGCCAAGCCGGCGAGCGGCACCCCCACCGCCTTGGCGATGAACGGCAAGGTGCGCGAGGCCCGGGGGTTGGCCTCGATGACGTAGATCCGCCCCTCGTGGACCGCGAACTGGACGTTCATCGGACCGATGACGCCGAGCCGGAGGGCCAGCCGCCGGGAAAGCTCTCGCATCTCGTCGACCTGGGCGGCGGTGAGCCCCACCGTGCCCGCGCCGGTCGGCGGCAGCACGGCCGCCGAGTCTCCGGAGTGGATCCCCGCTTCCTCGATGTGCCGGAGCACACCGGCGACCACCGCCTGCCGCCCGTCGGCCAGGAGGTCGACGTCGAGCTCGATCGCGTCGTCGAGGAAGCGGTCGAGGAGCACCGGCTGCCCCGGCGAGACCTCGGCCGCCTCGCGCATGTAGCCGGCGAGGCTCGCCTGGTCGTAGCAGATCGCCATCGCCCGGCCACCCAGGACGTAGCTCGGGCGCACCAGCAGCGGGAAGCCGATCTCGCGGGCCGCCGCGAGCCCTTCGGCGAGGGAGAAGGCGGTGGCCCCCTCGGGCTGGAGGATGCCCTCCGCGGCGAGGAGCTCTCCGAAGCGCTTCCGGTCCTCCGCGAGGTCGATCGCCTCGGGAGAGGTTCCCCAGATCGGCGCCCCGGCCTCGGCGAGCGGCCGGGCGAGCTTGAGCGGAGTTTGCCCGCCGAGCTGGACGATCACCCCGTCCGGTCGCTCGCGCTCGAGAACCGCCAGGACGTGCTCAACAGTGAGCGGCTCGAAGTAGAGCCGGTCCGAGGTGTCGTAGTCGGTGGAGACCGTCTCCGGATTGCAGTTGACCATCACCGTCTCGAAGCCGGCGTCGCGCAGGGCGAAGGCCGCGTGGACGCAGCAGTAGTCGAACTCGATCCCCTGGCCGATCCGATTGGGCCCGGAGCCCAGGATGACGACCTTCGGCTTGCCCGTCGGCTCGGCCTCGTCCTCCTGCCCGAAGGTCGAGTAGAGGTACGGGGTCTGGGCCGGGAACTCGGCGGCGCAGGTGTCGACCCGT
>DATKCC010000243.1:0-12189 GCA_035513375.1 Thermoanaerobaculia bacterium
TTCAGCCTCGCCTCCAACCGGCGGATCGACGACGGCGGCGTCACCTTCCGCAGCCACCTCGACGGGGCGGCCGTGCGCTTCACCCCCGAATCGGTGGTCGACATGCAGCGCCGTCTCGGGGTGGACGTGGCCATGGTGCTCGATGAGTGCCCGCCCTGGCCGGTGACCGAAGAGCAGGCAGCGGGCGCCCTGGAACGGACCCTCGCCTGGGCCCGCCGGGCCCGCGAAGCCTGGGAGAGCTCCTCGGGAAATTCGACCCAAAGCAGCGGGCTCTTCGGCATCCTCCAAGGGAGCGGCTTCCGCCGGCTCCGGGAGAGGGCCGCGGCCGAGCTCGCCGCGCTCGATTTCGACGGCTACGCGATCGGCGGCGTCTCGGTGGGCGAGCCCGAGGCCGAGCGCCGGGCGACCGTCGAATGGACCGCTCCCCTCCTGCCCGAGGGCAAGGCCCGATACCTGATGGGGGTGGGCACTCCGCAGGACATCCTCCACGCGGTGCGCTCGGGGATCGACCTGTTCGACTGCGTCCTGCCGGCGCGCAACGCCCGCCACGGGGTGCTCTTCACCCGCTCGGGCCCGGTCAAGATCACCAACGCGCGCTACCGGGACGACCCCGGGCCGCCCGATCCGGAGTGCCGCTGCCCCACCTGCCGGCGGGTCAGCCGGGCCTTCCTCGCCCACCTCGCCCGCGCCGGGGAGATCACGGCCCAAGTTCTCGCTACGGTCCACAACCTCGCCTTCTACCTTGACTTCATGGCCGACATTCGCGAAGCTTGCGCCTCCGGCACGCTGGCGGAGCTTTCGGCCACCGGCCCCACGGCGGACAGCGCCTAACCCCCTCGAGAGCAGGACGTGACGGACGCGGCGGGATCTCGCCGACACCGAGTCATACCGGAGAGACCAGATCGATGACCACAGCCATCCCCACTCCTGTGCCGGCGCTCGCGGCGCTGCTCCAGCAGGCGCCGCAAGGCGGCTGGCTGGCGATGCTCGGCCAGTTCGCCCCCTTCATCCTGATCTTCGTCATCTTCTGGGTGCTCCTGATCGCCCCGGCCCGCCGGCGCCAGAAGGCCCACCAGAAGATGCTCGAGGAGCTCAAGCGGGGTGATCGCGTGGTGACCAACGGCGGCCTGCACGGCGAGGTCGCGGGGATCGAGGGCAACGTCGTGCAGCTGAAGGTCGCCGACAACGTCAAGGTGCGGGTGTCGAAGTCCGCCGTCGCCGGCCTCCAGGGCGAGGCCGAGGGAGGGAGCTGAGATGAACCGCAGTCTGCTCTGGCGTGGCCTGCTGATCCTCGCCGTGGTGGGCGTCCTCGCCTGGTCGGCCTACCCCCTGGACGAGAAGCTCAAGCTGGGTCTCGATCTCCAGGGGGGCATGCACCTGTTGCTCCACGTCAAGGTCGACGACGCCCTCCGGGCCGAGACCGAGACCGACATGGACCGGACCGTTCGCCTGCTGCGGGACGAGGCGCGGATCCCGGGCGCGACGGCGCGGCGCACGAGCGTCACCGGTTTCGAGATCCTGGGCGTGCCGGGGGACGCCGACGATCGGGTGGACGACATCGCCGACGACTACCTGGGCACCTGGACCTGGCGCCGCGAGGGCGAGCGCCTGGAGTTCGAGATGCGCGACGAGTACGCGGCCGAGGTCCGGCGCATGGCGGTCGCGCAGGCCCGCCAGACGATCGACAACCGGGTCAACGAGTTCGGCGTCAGCGAGCCGGTGATCACCACCCAGCCGGACAAGGAGCGCATCGTCGTCCAGCTTCCGGGCGTCGACGACCCCGAGCAGGTCAAGGAGCTGATCCAGAGCACGGCCTTCCTCGAGTTCCGCCTGGTCGACTGGCCGGACGGCGGCGCCGGGGCCTCGAGCGTCGAAGAGATCATGGCCCACTACGGCGGCCGCTTGCCGCAGACCGTCGAGATCCTGGTCGAGGAGATCGAAGACCCTCAGACCCGGCAGGTCGTGGGCGAGCGCTACTACGCCGTCCAGAAGACGAGCGTCATCACCGGCCGCGACCTCAAGAACTCGCGCTCGGAACGGGGCGAGTATCAGCAGCCGGTAGTGGGCTTCTCCGTCTCGCCTGAAGGCGCCGACAGGTTCGGCCAGGCGACCGGCGAGAACATCGGCCGGGGTCTCGCCATCATCCTCGACGGCAAGGTGGTCTCGGCGCCGCGGATCAACGCCCGGATCACCGACCGCGGGATCATCGAAGGGAGCTTCACCCTGCAGGAGGTGGACCTGCTGGTGACCCAGCTTCGCTCCGGCGCCCTGCCGGCGGGGATCGAGTACCTCGAGGAGCGGACCGTCGGGGCGTCGCTCGGCCAGGACTCGATCCGCCAGGGCCTGCGGGCCGGCTTGATCGGCGGCACCCTCGTCATCCTCACGATGCTCGTCGTCTACAAGCGTACCGGCATCAACGCGGTGGTCGCCCTGACGCTCAACGTGGTGCTGGTCTTCGGCGCTCTCGCCTACTTCCGGGCGACGCTGACCCTGCCCGGCATCGCCGGCATCATCCTGACCATCGGCATGGCGGTCGACGCCAACGTGCTGGTCTTCGAACGCATCCGCGAGGAGCGCCGCAAGGGCCGCACCGTCCGCTCGGCCATCGCCGCCGGGTTCGAGAAGGCGCGCTCGTCGATCCTCGACGCCAACATCACGACCCTGATCGCCGCCCTGTTCCTGTTCCAGTTCGGCACCGGCCCGATCCGGGGGTTCGCGGTGACGCTGATGGTCGGCATCTTCTCGTCGATGTTCACCGCCCTCTTCGTCAGTCGCTGGATCTTCGACTTCGTGACCGGGCGCAAAGGCTGGGCGGAGCGCCTTTCGATCTAGCCCGTCCGCGTCCCGAGCCACAGGAGCAGCCGATGGAGTTCCTCCAAGAGACCAACATCGACTTCATGAAGTACCGCCGCTTCTGGGTGGTGCTCTCGCTGGTGCTGGTAGTCATCAGCGTGCTGGCGATCTTCGTCCACGGCAAGCTGAACGTGGGCGTCGACTTCGCCGGCGGCACCCAGCTCACGTTGCAGTTCCAGCAGCAGCCCGAGGTGGACGAGCTGCGCTCGATCCTGGCGGCGGCTGGCCTCGCCGACACCCAGATCCAGAGCTTCGGCGAGGCGGGCTCGAACGAGGTGCTGATCCGGGCACCGCTCGGAGACGAAGGGGCCACGGCGATGCAGGAGCGGATCCTGGCCGCCTTCGACGAGCGCTACAACGCAGAGCGCAGCGGCCTCGATCTCAACCGGTCGGGGCGCGACGGGGTGGCCTCGCTGCTCGACCGGCTCGACCCCGAAGGGGTGCTCGAGGGCGGCGGCGCGCTCGCCGAGAGCTACTACGAGGGGATCGCCGAGTCGATCCTCGATCGGCGCCAGGAGCTCGGGATCTTCAGCTCCTGGGAGCAGGTGGCGGCCGCCGAGGGGGTGAGCCCGGAGATCCTGGAAGCGCTTCGAGAGAACGCCAGCCAGGGGACGTTCGCGCTGCTCGGGGCGGAGAACGTCACTCCCCAGGTCGGCCGCGAGCTCCGCATCAAGGGCATCTGGGCGGTGGTGCTGTCGCTCATCGGGATGCTGATCTACATCTGGATCCGCTTCGAGCTGCGCTTCGGCATCGGCGCGGTGCTCGCCTCCTTCCACGACGTCATGGTGGTCCTGGGCTTCTACGCGCTCCTCGACTTCGAGTTCAACCTGACGACCGTGGCGGCCTTTCTCACGCTGGTCGGCTACTCGGTCAACGACACCGTCGTGATCTTCGACCGGGTGCGCGAGAACCTGCGGCTGACCCGGCGTGCACCCCTGCTCGAGGTCATCAACCGGAGCGTCAATCAGACCCTGTCGCGCACCGTTCTGACCTCGGGTACGACCCTGCTCGCGACCGGCGCGCTGCTGATCTGGGGCGGCGACGTGCTGCGCGGCTTCGCCTTCGTCCTGACCGTCGGGATCGTCGTCGGCACCTACTCGTCGGTCTACGTGGCGAGCCCGTTCGCGGTCCTTTGGGAGGAGCTCACCAGCAGGCGCCGGGCCGTGACCGGCAAGGGCGCCCCCAAGGCAGCCGGAGGCGCGACTGGCTTATAATCCGTAAACGGGCTCTTCCGCATCGTCCCGAGCTCGTGCCCGGAAGATGGCCCCAGTAGCCCAGAGCAAGCAGGAAAAGCCCCCCCCACCGCCGGTGCCGTCGACCGGCGTCGTCCGCTTCGACGACATCCTTGCGCGGCTCCAGTCGCGCGAGCGGAGCTACGACGAGGAGTTCCTGCAGCGGGTCCACGTGTTCTCGGCCCGGATGCACAAGGACCAGACCCGGCGCTCGGGCGAGCCCTACCTCACCCACCCCCTCTCGGTCGCCTACATCCTCGCCGACCTCAAGTTCGACGAGGTGTGCGTGGCCGTGGGCCTCCTCCACGACGTGCTCGAGGACACCCTCACCACCCGCGAGACCGTGGAGGGTGAGTTCGGCCCGGAGATCGCCGAGCTCGTCGACGGCGTCACCAAGCTCGCCCGGCACGAGTACGTGCGCAGCGACGACGCCCAGGCCGAGACCTTCCGCAAGATGATTCTGGCCTCTGCCAAGGACATCCGGGTCATCCTGGTCAAGCTCGCGGACCGGCTCCACAACATGCAGACCCTGGAGCACCTGCCCCCCGAGGCGCGGCGACGGATCTCTCGGGAGACGGTCGAGATCTACGCCCCGATCGCCCACCGGCTGGGGATGGCACGGGTCAAGGGGGACCTCGAAGACCTCGCCTTCTACTACCTCCACCCCAATCAGTACGCCGAGCTCCACTCGAAGATCGAGGAGAAGCTCGAGTTCGGCAAGGAGGCGACCGAGAAGATCCGTAACCGGCTCGCCGCGGCCCTGGAGGAGGCCGGGATCGAGGCCGAGATCAGTTTCCGGGTCAAGCGCTACTACTCGATCTACCAGAAGCTGCGGCGCCAGGGCATCGACATCTCACAGCTCTACGACTACCTGGCCTTCCGCATCGTCACCCGGGACTTGCGCGACACCTACGGCGCTCTCGGTGTAGTCCACCAGAACTGGCGCCCGATCCCGGGCCGGTTCAAGGACTACCTGGCGATGCCCAAGCCGAACCTGTACCAGTCGCTCCACACGACGGTCGTGGGCGAGCGCGGGCAGCCGTTCGAGATCCAGATCCGCACCCGGGAGATGGACCTCGTGGCCGAGGAGGGGATCGCGGCCCACTGGCACTACAAGGAGGGCTCGGACGACCCGCGGGAGAGCGATCCCAACATCCTCTGGCTCCGCCAGCTCCTCGAGTGGCAGAAGGAGGTCCAGGACCCGAGGACCTTCCTGACCAGCCTGAAGATCGACCTCTACCCGGAGGAGGTCTACGTCTTCACCCCCAAGGGCGACGTCCTCTCGTTCCCGCGCGGCGTGACCCCGCTCGACTTCGCCTACAAGATCCACACCGAGCTCGGCCACCAATGCGCCGGGGCGCGGGTCAACGGCAAGCTGGTACCGCTCAGGACCGAGCTCCACAACGGCGACATCGTCGAGATCATCACCAACCCCAACCGCCAGCCGAGCCGGGACTGGTTGAACGTGGTCGTCACCACCCGCGCCAAGAGCAAGATCCGCCACTGGCTCAACACCCAGCAGAAGCGCCGGGCGGTGGAGATCGGACGGCGCCTGCTCGAGAAGGAAGCGAAGAAGTACCGGATCGGCTTGAAGCGGGTGTTCGAGGGCAAGGCGCTCGAGCAGTACCTCCAAGAGGAGGGGCTTCCGAGCCTCGAGGAGATGCTGTCGCGGATCGGCTTCGGCAAGCTCCAGCCGCGGCCGGTGGTCCGGCGCCTGGCGGGCGAGGAGCTCGAAGAGCCCACCGAGCAGCCGAGCCGGCTCCGCCAGGCGGTCACCCGCCTACTCCCCGGGCGCGGCGAGGGGCCGATCCTGGTCAAAGGCCACGGTGACCTCCTCGCCTTCATGGCCAAGTGCTGCAGCCCCCTGCCCGGCGAGCAGATCGTGGGCTACATCACCCGCGGACGTGGGGTGTCGGTCCACTCCGTCGACTGCCCCAACGTCAAGAACCTGCTCTACAACCCGGAGCGGGAGATCGAGGTCCGCTGGGCCAAGGAGGTCGGCGAGGTCTTCGCCGCCACCATCTCGATCGAGACCGAGGACCAGAAGGGGATGCTCGCCAAGCTCACCCAGGTGGTGGCCGAGTACAAGTCGAACATCAATTCGATCGGCGCGCGCACCACCGAAACCGGTCTGGGGCTGATCGAGATGAAGCTCGAGGTCCGCGACCGCAAGCACCTGTCCAAGATCCTCCAGGCCCTGCGCGGCACCCAGGGCGTGCTCCAGGTGACCCGCCGGATGTCGGCTTCGAGCCCGGGCCACGAGGGGTCCGAGACGGGGTGACGCCGGTGGTGTAGGGGCAAGGAGGGGGTTTATTGCGCGGAGGCTTCTTCGGGGGACCACTTGCGGGCCGGGACCTTGGCCACTTTGCCACTGCGCAGGCACCGGGTGCAGGCGAGCACCCGCTGGGGCGTGCCGTCCACCAGCGCGCGCACCTTCTGGAGGTTCGGCCGGAACGGACGCTTGGTCACGTTGTGGGCGTGGCTGATGTTCGAGCCGAAGACCGTCCCCTTACCACAGAAGTAACACTGCCTAGCCATCGCTGTCGCTCCTTCCGTCGACGTGCGGGCGGCCGTGACCGCCCGAACGGCGAAGGCTAGCAGATCGGGTCGCCCCGCTCAACCCCTGCGTTTGGCGGGCGGCCCTTCCCACCGGAGCTCGCCGGTGCTATGCTCGCCGAACCGGCGCATATTGCCATAGCTGCATTTGCCACTTGACACCCGGGTTTTGCGGTGCTAGCCTGCAGAGAAGCTTTAAGGAACATAGGCTAAGTCCGCCAGAAACCTGGACTTTCGGGGGGGGTTGACAGGATCTTGCTCTTCGCGCGCGCAAAGGGCCTCGTGGGCCTCGACATCGGTAGCTCGGCCATCAAGCTGGTCGAGCTCAAACCGCGCAAGGCGGGGGAGTTCACCCTCGTCCGCCTCGGCGTGGAACCGCTGTCTCCCGAGGCCATCGTCGACGGCACCATCATGGACTCCTCCCTGGTGGTCGACGCGATCCACAAGCTCTCCCAGGACACGCGGGTCAAGAACACGAGCTTCGCCACCTCGCTCTCCGGCCACTCGGTGATCATCAAGAAGATCCAGCTCCCGGCGACCACGCCGGAAGAGCTGGCCGAGTCGATCCAGTGGGAGGCCGAGCAGTACATCCCGTTCGACATCAACGACGTCCGGCTGGACTACGTGGTCCTCTCGGAGGGCGAGGCCGGGCGCGACGCGATGGAGGTCCTGCTGGTCGCGGTCAAGCGGGACAAGGTCAACGATTACGTCTCGGTCATCAGTCAGGCGGGCAAAACCCCCGCGCTCGTGGACGTCGACGCCTTCGCCGTCCAGAACGCCTATGAAGTGAGCTACGACCTCGACCCGGCGACGGTGGTGGCGCTGGTCAACATGGGCGCGGCGGTGACCAACATCAACGTTCTGGCCAGCGGCCAGTCGGTCTTCTGGCGCGACATCTCCTTCGGCGGCAACCAGTTCACCGAGGCGCTCCAGCGCGAGTTCAATCTCTCCTTCGAGGCCGCCGAGGCCCTGAAGCGCGGCGACACGGTCGACGGTGTCGGACCGGCCGAGGCCCGGCCGGTGCTCGACTCGGTATCCGAGGAAATGGCCGAGGAGCTGTTCAAGACCTTCGACTTCTTCTCCGCGACCGCCACCGAGGGCTCGATCGACCAGCTGGTGCTCTCGGGGGGTTGCTCGTTGACCCCGAACCTCCTCCAGGTGCTGCGGGACCGTTTCGGCGTGCCTGCCGAGCTGATGAATCCACTGCGCCGGATCCACTTCCGCGAGAGCGATTTCGACTCGGCGTGGCTCGATTCGATCGCTCCCATGCTCTCGGTCGCGGTCGGCCTGGCGATCCGCCAGGTGGGGGATTAGCCGATGATCCGGATCAACCTGCTCGCCGAAGGCCGCCGCCCGACCGCGGTCCGCAAGGCGCGCAAGGGCATCGGCGAGCGCAACTGGACGCTGGTGGCGCTGCTCGGGGCGGTCGCCGTCGGCGCCCTCGCGACGCTGGTCTACTGGCTGGTCCTCGACTACCGGCGCGACGACATCCGCGAACGGGTGGTCGCCGCCGAGGCCGAGGTCGAGCGCCTGAAGCCGGTCCTCGAGGAGGTCGAGGCGTTCAAGGCCAAGCAGGCCGACCTCGAGAACAAGATCGCGGTGATCACCAATCTGAAGGACCAGCAGACCGGCCCGGTGCGGGTGATGGACGCCGTCTCCCGGGCGCTGCCCGAGCTTCTCTGGCTCGACCGGATGGAGGTCTCGCCGATCCGGATCCAGGTCAGCGGCCGCGCCTTCAACGTCAACGCCATTTCGAACTTCATCGAGAATCTAGACCGGGTGCCGGAGTTCCGGGAGCCCCGGCTGGGGCCGGTTCGCGAGCAGAGCCAGCAGGGGGGGCTCTACGAGTTCACCATCAACGTCGAGTACTCGCTCACGCCGCCCGAGCTGGAGGCGGCCGAGGACCCGGCCGAGGCCCCGGCAGCAGCCGGCTAGGCCGGGAGCGAGGACGGAGGGAACGTGGCGTTCGAGACCGGTCTGGAGGGCAAGCCCTGGTACTACGGGCTGATCGTCGGGCTGATTGCGGCGGCGTTGATCTTCGGCGTCGCCTACTACCTCTTCTTCAGGCCGATGAACGAGGAGATCGCCGGGCTCGAGTCCCGCCTCGACCAGCTCCAGATCCAGATCCAGGAGGGTCGGTCGGCCCAGGCTCGTCTGCCGCAGTTCCGCGAGCAGGTCCGGCGGCTCGAGCTCGAGCTCGACAAGCTGCTGCGGATCCTGCCGGCGCGTCTCAACACCCAGGAGATCCTCCGCAACGTGCGGACGCTCGCCGAGCAGGGGGACTTCGACCTCAAGGTCTTCGAGCCCGGACAGCTTGTCGAACAGGAGTTCTACAAGGAGTGGCCAATCCGGATCACCCTCGACGGTCAGTACCACAACCTGGCGACCTTCTTCGACAAGATCCGCCGCTACCCGCGGATATTCAATGTCGAGAACCTCCAGGTCCGGGCGCTGCCGAATCAACGGGGCCCCCACACCCTGACCACCAGCTTCACCGTCAAGACCTTCGTCTACTCGGAGCCGCCCGCGGAGATGCCGGCGGCCGGAGGTGCATCGTGAGCCGTGTCGCAAACCGCCCGGCCTTCGCCTGGCAGACCTTTCTGGCCCTGCTCGCCTTGGCCGTATTCGCTCCGGGCGCCGGGTCGGCCCAGGAGCCCGGCCGGGAGCGCGCCGAAGTCCCGGGCGACCTCGAAGGCATCGACCAGCTCCTCGAAGGCGAGCAGGAAATCCTGGCCGGAGAGGGCTTCAGCTACGAGCCCGCGGGGCGGCGCGACCCCTTCAAGTCGCTGCTCGCGGCGAGCGAGGCGCCGGAGCTTCGCGGCCCGCGCCCCGACGGAATCCCAGGGCTGCTGATCGACGAGGTCACGATCACCGGGATCTTCCGCACCGACGCCGGTTACGTGGCGCAGGTGCAGTCGGCGGCGAGCGAGAAGAGCTTTCTCCTCAAGCGGGGTGACGAGCTCTACGACGGGGACGTCGTACGGATCACGGACAACGAGATCGTGTTCAACCAGGTCGTCCAGGATCCGACGGCGCTCAAACCGTTCCGCGAAGTGGTCAAAACGCTGAACCCTGAGCGGGGATAGCGGAGATGTCGAGGTCGGGCAAGGAAGAGGTGAGCGCCATGGGAGACTTCGAGATGACTCGTGGATGGGCGCTGGCAAGCCGGCTTGCACTGCTCCTGGTCCTTGCGCTCCTGGCGCCGAGCTGCCGCTCGGCCCGGCCGGCGCCCGCTGAGCCGATCCCGCCGGACCGGCCGGCCGCCGCGCCGGCGGCGGTGGCGGAGCCCGCCGGACCGGCGCCGGTAGAGGTCACCGGGATAGAGATCCGGGAGGGGGCGCCGGGGGCGAGAGTCGAGATCACCTCCACCGAGCCCCTGGTCTGGACCAGCTTCCGGGACGCCGAGGGGCGAGTGGTTCTGGAGCTCCCGAACTCGGTGCCGGCGGCCGGTCTGGGCGACCAGGAGCCCGGAGAGGGGCTGGTCGAGCGGATCGCCATCAGCGAGGACCAGCCGGGACGCCGCCCCCTGACCCGCCTGGTGATCACCACCCGGGAGGAGACCGAGCACAGCCTCCGTGCCGAGGGCACCCGCCTGCTGGTCGACCTGCTTCCTCTCGTCTCCGAGCGTGCGGGTCTGGCGGAGCGGGCCGATGCCGTCACACCCGAGGAGCCGGTCGATCTGCGCTTCGAGCCGCTGCCCGACGAGCCCGAGCCGGTAGCAGCGGCTCCGGCCCCTCAGGTGGCCGCCGGGACCCCCGAAACGCCGCTTACCGGGCCCGCGCCGACCGGGGCGCCGGCCTCCCGTCTGGGCGGCGTCGAGGTCCAGGCCGCCGGTGGCGTAACGGTGATCGAGATCCAGGGCGACGGCGAGTTCTCCTACGCGACCTTCCGCCTGAGTGGGCCGGAGCGCTTCGTGATCGATCTGACCGGAGTGGTCAACCGCGCGGAGCGCTCCTCGATCCCGGTCACCTCGGGCCCGGTCGAGCGGGTGCGGGTGGCCCAGTTCCGGCCCTTCCCCGAGCCCGTCTCCAGGGTCGTCTTCGACCTGCGCGAGCCGACCGTGCCGGAGATCGAACGCACCCCGGACACGCTGGTGGTGAGGTTCCGCAACGGCGCCGCCCTGTCGTCGTCGGCGCCGCCTCGGGCTGCGCCCGAGAGCCGCCCGCCGCCGGCTCCCGAGCCGCCGCGGATGCCGGTGTACGAGCCTGCGGTCCCCTATGAGCCCGAGCCCCTTCCCACCCCGGCGCCGCCGGAGGCGAGGGAGGAGTGGGCGGACCTCGACCAGGAGATCGAGATCACACCTGCGCCGCCGCCCCCGGCGCCCTATTCGCCGCCGCGCCCGGCCCTCGAGGTCGAGGAGCCATTCCGCCCGGCTCCGGTGCCGGCGCCCTCGGACGCTTCGCTCTTCGACGCCACCGAGATCCGGGTGGACTCGCCCCAAGCGCGTGACGAGCGCGGCCTGGTCTTCGGCACTCGCCAGCTCGGTAGCGAGCGGCAGTACTTCGGCGATCCGATCGACATGAGCCTGAAGGACGCCGACGTCGTCGAAACGATCCGCTCGTTCGCCCAGATCAGCGGGCTCAACATCGTCGTCCAGCCGGAGGTCCAGGGCCGGGTCACGGTCGAGCTGCGCAACGTCCCCTGGGATCAGGCGCTCGAACAGATCTTGAAGATCAACAACCTGGGCTACGAGGTCGAGGGCAACATCATGCGGATCGCGCCGCTCTCGACCCTGCGCGAGGAGGCCCAGGAGCGCCAGCAGCTCGTCGCCGCCCAGTCGCTGTCGGTGCCGCTCGAGACCGTGATGAAGCGGCTGTCCTACTCGAGCGCCCGCAACATCGCACAGCTCCTGCGCCGCAGCGGCGCCGGCGGCGTCCTCTCCCAGCGCGGCAGCGTGATCGTCGACGACCGCACGAACACGCTGATCATCTCCGAGCTGCCCGAGTACCTCGACACGGTGCTGGCGATCATCGAGAACCTGGACGAGCCCGAGCCGCAGGTGGTCATCGAGGCACGGATCATCGAGACCACCAAGCGTTTCAGCCGCGAGCTGGGGATCGCCTGGGGCTTCGACCTCACTGCCGGTACCGCGACCGGCAATACCACGGGCCTCCAGTTCCCCAACAACCTCGACGCCGTCGGCTCGGTGAATCTGGGCAGCGCCGGCCGGACCGGCCTGCTCAACCTGAGCCTTGGCAACATCCTCAACACCTTCGAGCTCGACCTGGCGCTCAACGCGGCCGAGGAGGACGGGCTCGTCAACATCCTCTCGACCCCCAAGGTGACGACCCTCAACAACCACCAGGCGACGATCCAGAGCGGCCTCCAGGTGCCGATCCAGACGGTGGCCAACAACACCGTCACGGTCCAGTTCGTCAACGCCACCTTGAGGTTGGAGGTCACGCCCCAGATCACCGCCGACGGCACCGTGGTGATGGACATCTTCATCCAGAAGCGCGAGGTGCAGACGGCCTTCCTGGTGCCGGGCGCGACCAACGCCCCGATCGCCACCAAGGAGGCCGAGACCCAGGTGATGGTGCGCGACGGC
>DATKCC010000244.1:0-4762 GCA_035513375.1 Thermoanaerobaculia bacterium
GGCCGCGAACCGCTCCTCGGCGCGCGCCCGCTCGCAGCGCCGTTGGCTCTCGAGGGCCCAGGCGTCGGCCTCCTCGCGGCCGATCCCCGCCTCGACCGCGAGCTCCTCGGCGGTCTCGCCCATCACCAGGCCGGAGAGCGGATCGTCGAAGCCGTCCCGGTACATGCCGTCCACCACCCGATCGTGGCCCAGCCGGTAGCCCCAGCGGGCCCGCGGGAGCAGGAACGGGGTGTTCGACATGCTCTCCATGCCGCCGGCGAGCACTACCCGGGCCTCGCCCAGGAGCACGTGGCGGGCCGCGTCGAGCACCGCCTGGAGCCCCGAGGCGCAAGCCTGGTTGACGGTGAAGGCGGGGCGCTCGACCGGAACCCCTGCGCGGACGGCCACCTGTCGGCCGCCGTTCGGGCCGCCTCCCGCCTGGCGGGCCTGGCCGAAGATGACGGCGTCGACCCGCTCGGGCGGGAGCGCCGCCCGCTCGAGGCAAGCCGCGGCGGCCACGGTCCCGAGGTCGGCCGCCGAGAGCGGCGCGAGCGCCCCCCCGAACCTGCCGATCGGGGTCCGCACCGGGGCGCAGAGGACGATGGAGCTCCGAGCGTTCATCAGGGCCGTAGGGTGCGGCTTGCCGTACCCCGGGGAGACCGGTCCGGGGGGCCGGCCTCTAGCGTCCGGTGAAATCCGCCTTGCGCTTCTCGACGTAGGCCGCCAGCCCCTCCCTGGCGTCGCCTGACTCGAAGAGCTGTTGCTGGAGCTCGCGCTCGATCGCGAGGCCGCTTTCGAACGGCACCTCCCAGCCGCTCTGGACCGCGCGCTTGATCCGGCCGACCGCCTTGGAGGCCTTGTTCGGCGGGCAGAACTGGCGCGCGAAATCGTGGAGCTGCTCGTCGAAGCTCTCGGCCTCGAAGATCCGGTTGACGATCCCCGCCGCCTGGGCTTCCTCGAAGGAGATCAGCTCGCCGGTGATCATCAGCTCGATCGCCCTCGACTTGCCGACCAGGCGTGAGAGCCGCTGGGTGCCGCCGGTGCCCGGGAGCACGCCCAGGTTGATCTCGGGCAGGCCCACCTTGCCGGCGCCGCGCTTGGCGACCCGGAGGTCGGCCGCCATGGCGATCTCGAGGCCACCGCCCACGGTGTGCCCGTTGAAAGCCGAGATCACCAGCTTCGGGGTCTGCTCGAGGCGGTTCAAGGTCTCGTTGGCGTGCAGGCAGAAGAAGTACTTGAAGCGCGGCTCGGACTCCTGGAGCATCTTGATGTTGGCGCCGGCGCAGAAGAACTTGTCCCCTTCGCCGCGGAGCACCAGGACATGGACCTCCGGATCGAAGCGGGCCTTCAAGATGGCCTCGTCGAGCTGACGCATCATCTCGTAGGTATAGGTGTTCGCCGGGGGATCGTCGAGCGTGAGGTAGGCGACCCCGTCGCGGGCCTGGTAGCGGACCAGAGGCTTCTCGGAAGCGATGGATTCAGCCACTGCGTCTCCTTCCCTGGAATCGGTTCGAGTGTGGAGCGGTACGGGCCGGGAAGCGCATCCCCGCACGGGCGGAAGCGGCAGGGGGGATTGTTGCACGGTCCCCGGCCCCGGGCAAATCCGGGCTCTCCTTGACCCCCGGGCGGCCGATTCCTACAATTCCTGGGTGAGAGTCACTTCCTTGATCTGATGACACTGTCGTTTGGTCGAAGCTCCCGATCCCCTTGCGGCCCCCGATGATCACGGGCTACAACACCGACGTGCGCCACAACGAGGTGGTGTTCCACGTCCAGACCGAGGACAAGGGAACCGAGAATCCCTTCATCGAGAGCCTGGTCTACGTCGGCGGCCAGGTGCTGGCCGCGAAGCGCGCAGGCTACGCCGACCTGCTCGCCCAGGACCGGGGCGAGCAACCGGTCGTGGGGCGGTCGATCGTGGAGCTGATGGAGCGCCAGCATCGCACGGTGATCGCGGCGATCCGGAGTGGCCGGTTCGACGCCAAGCTGGAGAGCCTGCTCGAAGCGCGGAGGACGGCCGATGCGGGCGCCGGAGCCGCGGTGGGCGACGCCGCCCCGATCCGAGCGGCGATGCCGGATCTGGCTGCCGTTCCCGGTACGGGCAACGGCAGCGACCCCGAGCGCACCCTGGACCAGGTCATCCTCGAGTACCTGACCAGCGAGGCGGACCAGGACCAGCTCCTGCTGACGGTCGACGGCGACAACCAGCTCAGCCTGGGCGCCGGCGCTCGCCTCGGCCTGCGCGCCACGTCGTCGAAGAGCGGCCAGCCGGTCGCTGGAGCGCGGGTCCAGGTCCGGATGATCTCGACCGTGAGCGATCCGCAGGTGCTCGCGGCGGGCGAGACCGACGGCGCGGGCGCCCTCGCCCTGGCGTTCGAGATCCCGAAGCTCAATCGGGGAACGGCGGCCCTGATCATCACCGCGGCGTCGGACGTCGGTCACGCCGAGATCAAGCACCTGTTGTAGGGTGCCGCTTGCCGCACCGCTCGGTGGTCGCCGGCGCGTCGGCTCGGTGCGGCAAGCCGCACCCTACGGCACCGTGCCCGAGATCCTCCTCAATGGTGAAGCCCGCGAGGTCGCCGCCGGCGCCACCGTTCGCGACCTGCTGGACGAGCTCGGCCGGCACCCGCGGACGGTGGCGGTGGAGCACAACGGGGACATCCTCCCCCGGGAGCGCTACGGCGCGACGGCCCTCGCGCAAGGCGACCGCCTCGAGATCGTGGGGTTCGTCCAGGGAGGGGGGCCAGGCCCGTCACGGGGAATTCTCCCCCTCCCCACTCCGGTTCTTCCACCTTGCCGGGCGTGGCGAACGTCCGGTATATTCACCCTTCGGTCGTGGGCCGCTAGCTCAACTGGCAGAGCAGCAGACTCTTAATCTGCGGGTTCGGGGTTCGACTCCCTGGCGGCTCACCAGCAGATCGCTCGTTCCCCGCCGCCTGGTGCTCGCCGCGGAGCGCTCCCGTCGAGGGCCCCCCCACCCGCTCCGGCGCCTCCATTGGATAGACTCTGTGGCGCGGGCTCGTGCCCGAGCCGTTGCGAAAGTGGCGGAACCGGTATACGCGCTAGACTTAGGATCTAGTCCCGAGTGATCGGGTTGGGGGTTCGAGTCCCCCCTTTCGCACCAATTCCGTAGCTCCTCCCGGGCGGCCTCCGAGGCGGCCCGATCCCTCCGAGACCCAACCCTGGAAGCCTCCGATACCCCATGAGCGTCGTCCTGTCGATCGAAGACGTCGGCCCGTCGAAGAAGGAGCTCAAGATCGAGGTCCCCGCGCCGGCCGTCGAGGCCGAGACCGAGCGGGTGGTCGAGGACTATGGCCGGAAGGTCCGCCTCCCCGGCTTCCGGCCGGGCAAGGTGCCGGCCGCGGTCGTGCGCCAGCGATTCCGCGAGGAGATCGAGCGCGAGGTGATCGAGCGCCTGGTCCCGCGCTACTGGCGCCAGGCCGAGGCCGAGACCGGAATCGACCCGCTGACGCGGCCCGAGCTCGCCGGGGTCGAGGAACGGTCGGCCGGCGAAGCGCTGGTGTTCACCGCCCGGGCCGAGGTGCGGCCCGAGATCGAGCTCCGCGACCTCTCCGACGTCGAGCTCCCCGATCCGCCTTCGGCGCCCTCCGAGGAGGAGGTCGCCGCCGCGCTCGAGGAGCTCCGGCGCCAGGCCGGCGACTGGGTGCCGGTGGCGCGCCCGGCGGGCCAGGGCGACCTGGCCGTAGTGGAGGTCGAGGAGACCACGGCGCCCGAGGGGAGCGGCTCCGACCCGAAGCCGCCGCCGGCGGCCACCACCGTCGAGGTCGAGGTCGGCTCTCCCCGGGTGTGGGAGGAGCTCTCGGTCGCCCTCACCGGTCTCTCCGAGGGCCAGAAGGGCGAGTTCTCGCGCATGGACGAGGAGGAGGGCCGGGTGCGGGAGAGGAGCTTCCGGTTCGAGATCCGGGCGGTCAAGGAGCGGGAGCTGCCGGAGCTCGACGACGAGCTCGCCCAGGAGATCGGGGGCTTCGAGACGCTCGCCGCGCTGACCGAGGCGGTCCGCGGACGCCTGGCCCACGACCGGGCCCACGAGCGCCGGGAGGCGCGGGAGCGGGTGCTCCTCGACGCCCTGCGGGAGCGCCATCCGGTGGTTCTTCCCGAGGGCCTGGTCGGCGCCGAGATCGAGGGCCTGGTCCACGAGTACGCCGAATCCCTCGGCCGGCAGGGGGTGGACGTCGAGCACGCCGGGATCGACTGGCGCGCGGTCGCCGAGCAGGCCCGGCCTGCCGCCGAGAAGCGGGTCCATGCGCGCTTGGTCCTGGACGCGGTCGCCCGCCGGGAGGGGATCGAGGTGGCGGCCGAGGAGCTCGAAGCGGCGCTCGCCCGGATCGCCGCCGAGCAGAAGATCTCGACCGGCCAGGTGCGCCGTGCGCTCGACGCCGACGGCCGCCTGGGGCGCCTGCGGGCCCAGATGCTCCGGGGCAAGACCCTCCGCCACCTCCTCGGTGAGGAGCCCGGAGGGAAGAGCGGCGAGCTCGCCGCCGTTGAAGGCGGTGAAGCCGGCTCCGCAGGGGACTCGGGGGCGGCCGAGGACGAGCCTCCAGCCTAGACCCGATACGCCGCGCGCCGCGCGGCAGGGAGGAAGACCAGGGACATGCTGATCCCGATGGTGGTAGAGCAGACCAGCCGGGGCGAGCGCGCCTACGACATCTACTCGCGCCTGCTCAAGGACAACATCATCTTCGTCGGGCGGCCGATCGACGACGACCTGTCGAGCCTGATCATCGCCCAGATGCTCTTCCTCGAGGCCGAGAACCCGGAGAAG
>DATKCC010000245.1:0-5226 GCA_035513375.1 Thermoanaerobaculia bacterium
CTCGAGCTCGGGGCAGGCGGCGGCGAGGACGAACCCGGGGAACCCGGCGCCGGAGCCTACGTCGACCAGCACCCGGGCCCCCGCCGGAAGCAGCGGCACCCCGGCCAACGACTCCCCGTAGTGGCGCTCCACGACGTCCCCGGCCGCGGCCGGCCCGATGAGCGAGAGCGCCGGGCTCCAGCGCCGGAGCTCCTGGTAGTGGGCGTAGAGCGCCGCGAGCGTAGCGGGGACGACCGGTACCGGGCTCACACCCTCCAGCCGGCCGCGGAATTCGTCGCGGGAAAGCTCGGGCAACTCAGCGGACACGGCAGGCGCGGTGGTGCACCCAGGCGCAGCGATGTTTCATGTGAAACCTACTCCTCGTCGCTCCGAGGAATCACCTTGAGCCGCTTCCAATACCCATCCCCGATGCTGTCGGTGGTCACGTCCGGGTCGTCGGCCAGGGTCAGGTGGACGATCCGGCGCTCGGCCGGGTCGAGCTCCTCGAGGGTCCGCGGCCGCCCCTGCTGGCGCACGTCGTCGGCCGTCCGGAGCGCCAGCTCCCGGAGGCGCTCCTCGCGCTCGACGTGGAAGTCGTTGCAGTCCACCCGGACCGCCATCGAGTCGCCGTAGAGGCCCCGGAGCATCCGCGGAAGGAGGTGCTCGATCGCCAGCAGGATCTGACCCTCGTTCTGGAGCAGCAGGTGGTCGTCCGGGCCCCAGAGCTCGACCTCCAGGCGGTCCTCGTTGCGGTAGAAGTCGGCCTCGGCCTCGATGTCGGCGAAGCCGAGGAGCAGGTCGAGCGCCGCCTGCGCCGCCTGCGCCAACTCGGCCTCCGCCCGGGCGAGCCGTTCGCTACGCGGGGCCGGCCGCGGGGGTGGCGGCGCCAGCGGCTGCCGCGGCGGTTCGGCCTCGCGCCGATCCCGGCCTCCGCCCCGCCCACCCCGGCCACGCTCCTGGCGCGAGCCCCGGCCGCGGCCGCCGCGGCCGCGGGGCCGCTCGCTGCCGCGTTGGCCGCCAGGCCCGGCGCTGGGCTCCCTTTCGGTTGGAACACCCGGCAACGGCGTCCCGCGCCGCCGGAGACCCTCCGACCTCTCGACGAAACGGTACCGCCCTTCGGGCGCCGGCCGGCGCGGCTGGGGCGGGTCCGGGAGGTCGGCGGGCTGCTCGTCGCCGGGCTCCTCGACCAGCGCCTCGAAGTCCGCCTCCTCGGCAACGGCCTCATGGTCCTCGTCCTCGTCGACCGACGCATCGGCGACCGGAGGGGCCTGCCACCAGGGCGTCCGGGCGGGCTCTCCTCCCTGAGGCCGATCCACCGGCCGATCCACCGGCTGCCTAGCCGGGCGCTCGCGCCTCGGCCGGCGAGGCGCCGGAGCCGCGCGCTCGGCCCGGCCCTCCTCCGGGATCTCCGCTTCGCCCTCCTCGTGGCTCTCCGCCTGGCTCTCTAAGTTGCTCTCGGCGGAGTCCCGCGGCGGGCGTGACGGCGCCCTTTTCCGGCGGGCGGGCGGCCGGCGAGGCTCGGGCGGCTCCTCGGTCGCGGCCTCCTCACGCGCCCCCAACGCCGGCGCCTCTGCCCGCGGGGGGGCCGCGGCCGGCGAGGGCCTCCGCGCCGGCGCCGCCTCGGGCGCCTTGCGGAAGTCCTCGGGGTCGACCGAGATCACTACATTGCGCCGGGTGCGGACGAAGCCGTGGCGCTTTTCGAGCTCGCGGAACTTGAGCTCGCCCGGCGTCACCCCGTAATGGCTCGCGGCCGCGACCACCGCCTGGTCGACCGACCGGCCGGAGAAGAACTTGCGTTTGATTTCGTTGTCGGACATGGATCCATCTCCGTCACGCCGCCCCGGCCGCTTCGGTCTGGCGCGCCTTGAGCCACTGATAGACCGCCTGTTGGGCCAGGGTCAGGAGGTTGTTGGTGAGCCAGTAGAGCACCAGCCCACTGGGAAAGCCGAGGAAAAGGAACGTGAACACGACCGGCAGGGCCATCATCATCCGCCGCTGCATCGGATCGCCGATCGCCGGCGCCATGCGCTGTTGGACGAACTGGACCACGCCCATGATCACCGGCAGCACGTAGATCGGGTCGTGCATCGAGAGGTCGTCGATCCACAGCATCCACGGCGCGCCGCGGAGCTCGACCGCGTGGGAGAGCAGGTTGTAGAAGGCGATCAGGACCGGGAACTGCAGGAGCATCGGCAGGCAGCCGCCCACGGGATTGACCCCCTCGCTGCGGTAGAGAGCCGAGATCTCCTCGTTCATCTTGCGCTGCTGCTCGAGGTCCGGCCGGCCCTTCTTGTCCTTGAGCTTGCCCTTGAACTTCGCCCGGATCGCCTTCATCCGGGGGGCGAGCTCCTGCATCTTCTGCATCGAGACGTAGCTCTTGTGGGTGAGCGGCAGCAGGACGATCTTGATCAGCAGGGTCATCAGCACGATCGCCCAGCCGTAGTTCGGCACGACGTGATCGTGTATCCACTTCAGGCCGGCGAGGAACAGCCGGGCGAGGAACCCGAACCAGCCCAGCCGGACCGTCTCGTCGAGCCGCCAAGGCAAGGACTTGAGCCGATCGAGGTCCTTCGCGCCGAGGTAGGCGGTCGCGGTGAAGACGTCGCCTTCGGGAATCAACACCACCTGGAGCTCGCGCGCGAGGTCCGCTTGCGCTCCGGAAGGGCCGCCCGCAGGAACCGGCTCGAAGGCCGGCGGCCCGTCCTCGCCGGGCGAGAGCACCAGCCAGGGAGTCACCACCGCCCGGTCGAGGGGCTCCTCCGGGATCACCGCGGCGAGAAAGTAGGTGTCCTCCAGGCCGGCCCAGCCGAGCCCGGTTCCCGGGATCGGTCTCGCCTCGGCGGTCTTGTCGGGCGCGATCGTCTCGACCTCGCCGACGGCCATGTAGACCGCTCCCCGGTACTTGAACTTCCGCTCCTCGTCCCGCGCCGTGGGGTCGCGCAGGCCGGGGCCGAGGTGGACCCCCCAGGGCGCTTCCAGCCGCGCCTCGATCTCGATGCCGAGGAGCCCGTTCGGGAGCACCGAGAAGCGCTTCGAAACCCGTCCTTCCGGTCCGCCGTAGGTGAAACGTACCGCCCGCGGGTCCTCCGCCGCCGCCTCCTCGACCGCGAACAGGACATCGCTCACCGGGAGGGCGCGGCCGTCGGTCCGCACCAGGGCGAAGGGGTAGGGCAGGCCCTGGCGGCTGCGCACCAGGTCGACGGGACCGCCGTCGCCGCTCTCGTGGCCGAGGAGCTGGAAGGAGACTAGCGCTCCGCCCCGGTTGCTGAGCTCGGCGCGGAATCCGTCGCCCGCGAGGACCACGAGCTCCTCACGCTCGCCGGCGATGCGTTCGGCGGGGAGCTCTTCGCCCACCGCCCCGCTATCCTCGATCGGCCCGGTCTCGCCGGCCGACCCCTCCCCGGGAGCCGGCTCGCCGGCCTCACGGCTTGCGGGCGCCGCGACCTCGGCTCGGCCGGGGCCCTCCAGCCGGTCGGGCGCCTCCGGCAACCGCGGAGGCTGCGGGGGCGGGAAGAGGAGCTGCCAGCCGACGATCACGACGATCGACAGCAGCACCGCGAGCAGGACGCGTCGGTTCTCCAATTATCGTTCCTTCCCTTCTCACCAGCCGAAGCTCCGGCTCAGGGCAGATCGATGCCTCCCGGGCCCAGCGGCTGGCAGCGCAGCACGCGCCAAGCGCCGAGGGCCGCTCCCCGGGCGAAGCCGTGCTTGAGGATCGCGAGCCGCGCGTACTCGGAGCAGGTCGGCGCGTAGCGGCACGAGCGTGGGAGCAGCGGCGAGAGCCGCCGCTTGTAGGCCGCGAGGCACCGGGCCGCAGCCCGCGCGACCGGCCCCGGGCTCACCGCCGTGCCCCCTCGGCCACCCTTCCGAGCAGCTCCTCGAGCTCGGCCGCGAGCTCGCCGAAGGACGCTCCTGCGACCGCCGGCTCGAGGTGGACCACCAGGTCCGCGCCGGGCAGCTCGCCGCGGCGCGGCCAGCGCCGGAAGACCTCGCGCACCCGCCGCTTCACGCGGTTGCGCACGACCGCCTTGCCCACCTTCCGGCTGGCCGTCACCCCGAGCCGGGGATGCCCCAGCTCGTTGCCGGCGACGTGCAACCGTACGAGGTCGCCGCGTAGGCGGCGGCCTCGGCGGTAGCACCTCAGGTAGTCCGCGCTCCGCCTCAAGGTGTGCTCGCGAGGCAGGCGTTCCGCCGTCCCGGGACGAGCCGCGGGCCGCTCCTGCCGTTCGACCATCAGACGCTCAGGCGCTTGCGACCCTTTCGGCGGCGCCGGGCGAGCACGGCCCGGCCATTCTTGGTGCGCATCCGGACCCGGAAACCGTGGGTCTTCTTGCGCTTGCGGTTGTTCGGCTGGTAGGTACGTTTCACTGTCCTCAACCTCGTCGAAAGTCACGCTATCGATCGGGGCCCTCCACCCATGGCGGAGGGCGCGGAGCTGCGAGTCTCTGTCCTTGGCGGAGAGGGTGGGATTCGAACCCACGGACCGCTTGCGCGGTCAACGGTTTTCGAGACCGCCCCATTCGACCGCTCTGGCACCTCTCCGGACGTTCACGATCATCGGATCGACTGGCGGAGAGGGTGGGATTCGAACCCACGGTAGGGTTTTGGCCCTACACACGCTTTCCAAGCGTGCACCTTAGACCGCTCGGACACCTCTCCTCGTAGCTGCACAGAATCAAAGATCACTCCCTCAGGGTGCGCCCGCGCAGCCCCTGGAAGAACGCTCTCAGCTGACGGCCGCATTCCGCGGCGAGCACCCCGCCGGTGACCTCCAGCCGGTGGTTCAGCCGCGGGTCCCGGACCAGGTCGCCCAGCGAGCCGCAGAACCCGGCCTTGGGGTCGGCCGCTCCGAAGACCAGCCGGGTCATCCGGCAGTTGACCAGGGCACCCGCGCACATGGCGCACGGCTCCAGGGTCACGTAGAGCGAGCAGCCCTCGAGGCGCCAGCCGCCGACCGCGCGGGCGGCCTCGGCGATCGCCACCATCTCCGCGTGCGCCAGCGGGTCGCGGTCGACCTCGCGGCGGTTGTGCCCCCGCCCGATGACCTCGCTCCCGCGCACGACGACCGCGCCGATCGGCACTTCGCCCAGGCCCTCGGCCCTTGCGGCTTCGCCGAGAGCCGAGCGCATCCAGCGCTCATCCGTCGGATCGATCGCGGGCTCATCCACCACGAGCGGGACCCGGCCACACCCCGAACGTCCCGCCGGCCGTCCGACGGGCAGTCCGCGATCATACCGGATGTCGACC
>DATKCC010000246.1:0-3786 GCA_035513375.1 Thermoanaerobaculia bacterium
AGCAAGCCGGGAAGACCGCCCAAGGGTGGCGGCAAGGGTCCGAGGGCGCACGCGGCGGCCTCTCCGCCGCGGCCCGAGGCTCGACCGCGATTCCAGGCTGCGCCCCGGCCGACCGCCCCCGGCGACGTCGATGGGTCACTCGCTCGAAGGATCCACAGCCTGGAGCGCTCGCAGCAAATCCTGGAGGAGCAGATCCGGGAGCTCCTCGAGCGGCTCTCGAGGCCGATCTCCGCCACGGTCGAAGTGATCTGACGGCGACGAGCGACGACCGACCCCGGGGGAGCGGTGCAGGGAATCGCGCCCCCCGGGGCCCGCGTTGGAGTCCCTGCGGCACTGTCTTTTTCCGTGCGGCTGTAGCTCAGCAGGAAAGAGCAGGGGTTTCCTAAACCCTTGGTCGGGGGTTCGAGTCCTCCCAGCCGCACCATGCCTCGATGACGCTCCGCCTCGAACGCACCGGGCGCCTCGCAGCAGCCGCTCCCCTCAGAACCTGATCTCGAAGGAGCCCGCGTCGGAGCCCGCGGGGAGGTCGTGGCTGGCGAGCTGGTCGACGCGGGCGCCCGGCGGGCCTTGGCGGAGCCGCTCCTCGAAGGTCTCGAGCTGCCGTGGATCTCCGGTGGCCTCCACCTCTACCGAGCCGTCAGCGGCATTCCTGGTCCAGCCGGCGAGGGCGAGCCTCTGGGCCTCGCGGCGAATGAAGGCGCGGAAGCCTACGCCCTGGACCCGGCCCTCCAGCCGATAAAACCGCCGCGGCCGGTCAGCTTGCGCCATGGCCCCCTCCTCTTGCGTCGTGAATGGGCTGACCTCCGGCTCCGCCCCCCCGCCAACACCGACCCGCTTCGCCCCCCGGCCGGCCAGCCAGAATCCCCCGATGAGGAGGACCACGAAGCCGATCGTCAGCCAGCCCAGGTACTCCTCGATGAAGGCTCGGATCGGCTCGCCGAACCACCACATCAGTGCGGCGATGGCGAAGAACCGCAGGCTTCGCGAGACGATCGACGCCAGCACGAAGATCCTGAAATCGATCGCAAACGCGCCGCCGGCGATGGTGAAGATCTTGTATGGGATCGGAGTGAGCCCGGCGATGCCGACCGCCCAGGCGTTGTAGCGGTCGAAGTAGCCGGTGACGACCGCCACCCGCTCGCGGGTGAACAGGCGCAGGAGGAGCGGCCGCCCGCCCCAGAGGCCGATGCCGTAGCCTGCGGCTCCGCCCAGGACCGACCCCACCGAGCAGACCAGGGCGAACCAGAGGGATTTCTCGGGCTCGCCCAGGCAGAGGGCGATCAGGAGCACGTCGGGCGGGATCGGGAAGAAGCTCGACTCGGCGAACGCCAGGCCGAAGAGGGCCCAGGTACCATAGGGGGTGGCGGCGAAGCCCTCGACCCAGCCGAGGAGGTCGTGGAGAAAGCCGCGCGCCGCGGCGGCCCAGCGCTCGAAGAACTCGATCATCGGGCGGGCCCCCGCCAGCCGTGCCGGCCGACCAGGGGGACGAACGCCACCTCTTCCCCCTGCTCCCGGTCGACCCTCTCCCCGACCCGCCGGTACACGACCAGACGCTGCGCTTCGCGCGAGCCCTCCGGCACCACAAGCCGCCCACCCTCGCCGAGCTGCCCGAGCAGGGTCTCGGGGGTCCCGGGCGCGGCGGCAGTCACCAGGATGCGGTCGAACGGCGCCGCCTCCGCCCACCCCAGGGAGCCGTCGAAGACCTGGACCTTGACGTTCTCGACCCCGAGCGCCCGCAGCCGCGCGATCGCCAACCGCGCCAACTCCGGCAGGCGCTCGAGGCTCCAGACCCAGCGCGCGAGCCGCGCGAGGACCGCCGCTTGATAGCCCGAGCCGGTGCCGATCTCGAGCACTCTGTGGTGCGCTTCCACCGCCAGGAGCTCGGTCATGCGGGCGACGACGAACGGCTGGGAGATGGTCTGTCCACCCTCGATCGGCAGGGCGAAGTCACCGTAGGCCTTGCGCTCCAGGTGCTCGCGGACGAAGCGGTGACGGGGCACCTCCCGGAGGGCCTGGAGAACCCGCGGGTCGCGGACGCCGCGGGCTTCCACGTGCTCCCGGACCATGCGCTCCCGGTCGTGAGCGCGCCGGCGCTCGGCGAGGTCGGCGTCAGCCATCGCTCCCTGGAGGCCGGCCCTCGCCGGCGCTCGATGGGAGGCGCTCGATGCGCTCCCGGAGCGACCCGAAAGCCTCGAGCCCCCGGTAGTCGGTCAGGTCGAGGTGGAGGGGGGTGATCGACACCAGGCTCCGGGCGATGGCGTCGAAGTCGGTCCCCTCCCCCTGCTCCCACTCCGGAGCGCCGGCGATCCAGTAGTACTTCCGGCCCCGCGGGTCGAGCTTCTCGACGATCGACTGGTTGTAGCGCCGGCGGCCGAGCTTGGTGAACCGCACGCCGCGGATCTCACCGACGGGGATGTTGACGTTCAGGAGGAGGTCCTGGGGGAGCTCGCCCGCCACCTCCTCGGCGAGGAGGCTCGCCAGCAGCTCGCCCGCGAACCGGGCGCCGCGCTCGAAGGAGAAGTGCTCCCCTATCTCCTGGCTGAAGGCGACCGACGGGATGCCCAGGAGGCTGCCTTCGAAGGTGGCCGAGACGGTGCCGGAATAGGTCACGTCGTCGCCCAGGTTGGTGCCGAAATTGATCCCCGAGCAGATCAGGTCCGGCGGGTTCTCCTTCATCAGCCAGAGCACGGCCAGGTTGACGCAGTCGGTGGGCGTGCCGTCGACCGAGAACCAGGTCTCATCGAGCTGGCGGATGCGCAGCGGCCGGTGCAGCGTAAGGGCGTGTCCGGAGGCGCTCTGCTCCCGGTCGGGGGCCACCACGGTCACGGCCGCAAGCTCCGAGAGCACCTCGGCGAGCCGCTTGATCCCCTCGGAGTAGACGCCGTCGTCGTTGGTGACGAGGATCCGCCTGGACCGATTCACGAAACGTACTTCCCCACGATCGGCGCCAGTGCCCGGAGGGTCTCCTCGGGCACCAGGGCGGGATCCGTGACCAGGGCTCCGGCCAGGGCGTTGGCGCAGGGGTGGTCTGGCGACCGCGGCGGCAAGCGGCGGACCAGCTCGGCCACCACTTTCTGCGCGGTCGCGACGTTCTGCCGCAGGACCTCGAGGATGGTCGCGGTGTGGACCGCCTCCTCCTCCTCGTGCCAGCAGTCGTAGTCGGTCACCATGGCGAGCGTCGCGTAGCAGATCTCGGCCTCGCGGGCCATCCGCGCCTCCTGGAGGTTGGTCATCCCGATCACGTCGACTCCCCAGGAGCGGTAGACCTGGGACTCGGCGCGGGTCGAGAACTGGGGGCCCTCCATGCACAGGTAGGTGCCTCCCCGGTGGGCCGTGGCACCGGCAGCCCGGGCGGCTTCGACCGCGATCTCGACCATCTCCGGGCAGACCGGGTCGGCCATCGAGACGTGGGCCACCAGCCCGGCGCCGAAGAAGGTATCCGCCCGGTGCCGGGTGCGGTCGAAGAACTGGTCCGGGACCACGATGTGGGTGGGCTCGTAGGCGTGCTTCATCGACCCGACCGCGGAGATCGAGACGATCCGCTCGACCCCCAGGAGCTTGAACCCGTAGACGTTCGCCCGGAAGTTGATCTCGGAGGGGAGGAGCCGATGGCCCCGGCCGTGGCGGGCCAGGAAGGCGACCGAGCGACCCTCGAGCTCGCCCAGGACGTAGCCGTCCGACGGCTCGCCGAAGGGCGTCGCGAGGCGCCGCTCCTCGGCGCCGGCGAGCCCTGCCATCTGGTAGAGCCCGCTGCCGCCGATGACCCCGATCTCGATCTCGCCCATG
>DATKCC010000247.1:0-2516 GCA_035513375.1 Thermoanaerobaculia bacterium
GATGTAGCCGAGGGCCCGCAGGCTCTCGATCTGCTCGGGGGTGAGCTCGACCTCCGCGCCCGGCTCGAAGCGCTTCGCCAGCGCCTGGTGGGCCTTCCACTGTTTGACGAGCAACCGCGTGTAGCGCTCCACCAGCTCCGGGTGCTCGTCGTTGACCCGGCGCCGGGCGAAGGGGTCCTCCCAGAGGTCGTAGAGGTAGAGGCGCGGCATGCCCGGCCGGTGGGGGCGGGCGGCGCGCTGGTTGCCGATCGGGCGCACCACCGCGGGGTCGAGCCCTTCGGGCCAGATCTCGAGGGAGGCCCCCCAGCGGCCGTCGATCATCTCGATGTGGCCGACGAAGGTACCGTGGTCCGGGAGCGGCTGCAGCTGCTCGAGGATAAGCGGCTGCGGCTCCCAGCCCGGGTCGCCCCGCAGCAGCGGCACCAGCGACCGGCCCTGGAGGACCTCCGGCGGCGGCAGGCCCGCCAGCTCCAGGAGGGTGGGCAGCGTGTCGATCATCGACACCGCCGCGGCGACCCGGCGGCCGGCGGGGAGCCGCCCCGGCCAGACGACGACCAGGGGGACCCGGGTGCGGTACGAGTCGAGGAGCGCCCCTTCGTCGCTCGCCGGCACGGGCTCGAAAAGCTCCCGCCCGAAGCGGGAGAAGCTGCCCGCCGGGTGGCCGTGATCGGAGGCGACGACGAGGAGGGTGTGCTGCCACTCGCCGCTCGCCTTGAGCCGCTCCACTAAGCGCCCGAGCTGGTGGTCCTGGTGGGCCATGGTCTCGTCGTAGAGGCCGCGCTGGGTGTCGAAGAACTGCCGCGCATCGACGCCGAGGCTGGCGAGCCGCTCCCGGTAGAGGTCGGCCAGGCTGTTACGGGGATCCTTGCTCCGGTCCCCGAGGCCGTTGCCGCCCTCACCCTCGGTGAGCTTCTCCCACGTCTCGTCGAACCACCTCCGGCGCTCGGGGCTAACGAAGAGACCGGCGAAGGGGGCGGTCGGCCGGTGGGGCTCGTGGACGTCGGTGGTCTGGAAGTGGACCCAGAACGGGCGACCCGGGTATTGCTCGCGCCAATCCCAGAACTCCCGGTGGAGGCGCACCGACGAGGTCGAGTGCTCCCCGCCCTCCTCGTGGTCCCGGAACCAGTCCACCCCCCGCTCCAGGCCGCTCATGCTTCCCGCCCAGGGGTTGGTGGTCAGGACCGCGGTCTGGTAGCCGGCGCGGTGGAAGTGCTCGGCCATCGTCGTCACCCCGGGAGGGATCGCCTCCTGGAGGCTCTGGAACCCGCCGAGGACGCTCTGGTGGAGCGAGGTCATGAACGAGGCGGTCGACGGCTTGGTCCAGGCCGCGTTGCTGTGGGCCCGCTCGAACACCACGCCTTCGGCGGCGATCCGCTCCAGGTTCGGCGTGGTGCGCCGGTTGTAGCCGTAGAGGCTCATGAGGTCGGCGCCGGCGCCGTCGATGACGTAGAAGACGACGTTGGGGTGGGCCCGCCGCTGCTCCGCCGAGGAGCTTCCGCTGAGGGTGGGTGCCGCCCAGAAGGCGATGGCCCCGGGGTCACCGTCGGCGGCCAGGGTCAGGGTCACGGTGCGCCCGGCCAGGGGCGAAAGATCGACAGAGCGCTGCTGCCACCCGGTGGCGTCGATCGCCTCGGAGAAGAGCACCGCCTCCCCGCCCGCCTCCTCGGCCACCACCCGGAAGGTGACCGGCTTGGTCCTCTGGAGAACCGCGAGACCGACGTCCAGCCGGGCCGCCGGCGGCACCTCGACCCGATAGGCGACCTCCCCCGGCACGTGGCTGTAGAGGGTGCGACGGGTCGCCGACTTCCGCCGCTCGGCTCTCACCCCCGCCGCCGCCTCGGCAAATCCCGCCAGGCGCGGCACCACCTCCACCGAGAGGATTTCGAGCCGCCCGGGGCTGCGGGCCCAGGCCGCCAGCACCAGCTCTCGCCACGACTCTCCCTCCTCCCAGGCGGGAAAGGCCGGCAGAATGGCGTCGGCCTGTAACCGGTAGACGTGCTCCCGACCGTCGCCGACGATGGCGGTCCCCTCACCGATATACCTGACCGGGGTGGTCTCGTCCCACTCCTCGACGTACCGCTCCCCGAGGTTGAAGGCGGGGTTGAGCCAGTCCACCCCCCGGCTCCTGGCCCGGATGACGATCTCTCCCCACTCGGCGTGCTCGAGGTCGGGGAGCGCCACACCGACCGACCCCCGGTAGCCCTCAGCCCTGGGCGGCCGGCGGTCCACCGAGAGCACCAGCGCGCTCCCCTCCCACGACATCCGGCTCGACTGGCCCTCTGGCCCGCCGACCAGAAACCACCCCGGGTCCGGCTCCGCGAACGACCATCGAAGCGGCCGCCGGGCGCTCGCCGCCACCTCGGCGGTGACCCGCGCCGCCGCGACGTGGTCCTCGAGGTGGAGGGGGGTCACCCCGGCGCCGAGGACGGCGGTGGTCTCCTCCCCGCCGCAGGCAAGGACGGCCGCGAGGAGGGCGGGGAGAAACGCTGCGCACAGCGAAGCGGCCACGCGACGCG
>DATKCC010000248.1:0-3378 GCA_035513375.1 Thermoanaerobaculia bacterium
GACCTGGTGGGCCGACCTCCTCTGGGGCCTCGGGGCCGGCGCCGCCCTCCTCGCCCTGTGGCTCGCCGGCCGGACGCTCCTGCCGATCGCCCGGGAGCTCGAGCGCGCGATCGCCGGCCTGCTCGACGGCCTCTCGCTGCCCGACGCCCTCGCCCTGGCGCTCATCTCCGGCTTCGCCGAGGAGCTGTTCTTCCGCGGCGCCGTCCAGGGCTCCTGGGGGATCGTCGCCGCGACCGTGCTCTTCGCCCTGCTCCACACCGGGCCCGGGCGGCCGTTCCTGCTCTGGACCCTGTTCGCGCTGGTCGCCGGCGCGGTCTTCGGCGGCCTCGTCCTCGTGCGCGGGAACCTCCTCGCGCCGGTCGTGGCGCACGTCCTGGTCAACGCCGTCAACCTCTCCCGGCTGGTCCGGCGCGGACCGAAAGAGGCGTAGGAGACGTGCACGGCCGGGAGCGGGGCTGCTATGCTTCCAGTGCTTGACGCAGCACGCCCCGGAGCCCTCTCCCGCCGGGGCCGGGAAAACCCCGCAGCCGAAGGAGCCGAGCCATGAGTCAGTCCGACAGCCGGGACGTGCTGGAGCGTGTCGAGCGCGAGCGGGAGGGCTACCTCGAGGAGCTCGAGGACTACCTGCGGATCCCGTCGATCTCGACCGATCCCGAGTACCGCGACGAGGTGCTGCGCGCCGCCGAGTACCTGCGCGAGCGGATGGCCGAGGCCGGGCTCGCAGCCGAGATGGTCTCGCCGCGGGACGGCGGCGGCTACCCGCTGGTCTACGGCGAGTGGACCGGCGCGCCGGGCGCGCCGACGGTCCTCTTCTACGGCCACTACGACGTCCAGCCGGCCGACCCGCTCGACCTCTGGCGGAGCCCCCCCTTCGAGCCGACCCGCGAGGACGGCTTCCTGGTCGCCCGCGGCGCGACCGACGACAAGGGCCAGTCCTACGCCCACGTCAAGGCGATCGCGGCGATGCTCGCCGAGCGCGGCCGCCTGCCGGTCAACGTCAAGCTCCTGGTCGAGGGCGAGGAGGAGTCCGGCGGTGCCGCGATCGAGCGCTACGTCCGGGAGGACGGCGGCTCGCGCCTGGCCGCCGACTGCGTCGTCGTCTCCGACACCTCGATGTACGCCCCGGGCCAGCCGTCGCTGATCTACGGCCTGAAGGGCCTGTGCTACATGGAGCTCAAGGTCACCGGGCCGGACAAGGACCTCCACTCGGGCACCTTCGGCGGCGGCGTGACCAACCCGCTCAACGCCCTCTGCCACATCATCAGCCGGCTGTGGGACGCCGAGACCGGCAGGGTGCTCGTCCCGGGCTTTTACGACGACGTCCGGCCGCTCGCCGGCTGGGAGCGCGAGGAGTTCGCCGCCCTGCCCTTCGACGAGGCCGCCTACGCCCGCTCGCTCGGCGTCGCCGAGACCTTCGGCGAGCGCGGCTACACCACCCGCGAGCGGGTCTGGGCGCGGCCGACCTGCGACGTCAACGGCATCTTCGGCGGCTACCAGGGCCGCGGGGCGAAGACGGTGATCGCCTCCTGGGGCGGGGCCAAGGTGTCGATGCGCCTGGTGCCCGACCAGAAGCCGAAGGACATCGCCGCCAAGTTCACCGAGTACGTCCGGCGGGTGGCGCCGCCGGGGGTCACGGTCGAGGTCACCGACCTCCACGGCGCCCAGCCGACCCTGCTCGAGACCGAGGGGCCGGCGGTCGAGGCCGCGATGGACGCCATGGAAGCGGTCTGGGGGGCGCGGCCGGTGCGGGTGCGCGAGGGCGGCTCGATCCCCATCGTCTCGACCTTCGCCGAGGTGCTCGGCGTGCCGATCCTGATGATGGGCTTCGGCCTGCCGGACGACGGGCTCCACTCGCCCAACGAGCGTTTCAAGATCGAGAACTTCTATCGGGGCATCCAATCGGTCGCGGTGTTCCTCGACCGGCTGGGAGCCGGCGACGCCGGTCCCTAGTGGTGCCGAGGAGCAGGTGATCCCATGAAGTCGGTGGAGAAGGAATCGCTCGAGCGCGAGCTCAAGTTCGCCCAGGTGGAGCACGACCGGCTGCGCGACCGGCTGATCCAGATGGAGGCCGAGCGGGTGTGGAGCTCGGTGCTCGAGGAGAACTGGGTCTTCGACCGGAACGGCAAGCTCGAGAAGCAGCAGTGCGTCCTGCGCTTGCGCCAGGACCCGCGCGGCGCGCTGCTCACCTACAAGGGCCCGGCCGCCTTCGAGGGGCGCACCAAGGTCCGGCGCGAGCACGAGACCGTGGTCGGCGACCCGGAGGAGACCCGCAAGCTCTTGGAGAGCCTCGGCTACCAGGTCACCCGCCGCTACGAGAAGCGCCGCGAGCTCTGGCGGGTGGGCGGGGTGACGGTCGCCCTCGACCACACGCCGATCGGCGACTTCGCCGAGTTCGAGGGCGACGCCGCCGAGGCGCTCGCCCGCCGCTTCGGCTTCGACCCCGAAGGGGCGGAGCGGCGCAGCTACCTGCGGCTCTACCAGGACTACCTGGCGGAGCACCCGGACGCGCCGCCGGACATGGTCTTCGGAGACGAGGAGCGGTGAGCCGCCGGCGGCCGGGCCCCCGCGCGGCGCCTGCGGGGTCGTGGCGCCGCTGAGCCTGCGGCGGCGCGGGCGCGGCCCCCGGGTCCGGGCCCTGGTGCTCGCCGCTGGCTACGGCACCCGGCTCGCGCCGCTGACCGACGCGCTGCCGAAGCCGCTCCTGCCGGTCCGCGGCCGGACGCTCGTCGAGCTCACCCTGGAACGGCTGGCGCGCGCGGGCTGCGAGGCCGCCGCCGTCAACCTCCACCACCTGGGCGGCGCGATCCGCGACCGGCTGGGCGAGAGCTACCAAGGCCTGCCGCTCACCTACTCCGAGGAGCCGGAGATCCTGGGCACGCTCGGCGCGCTCGCGCCGCTCGCGGACTTCTTCGCCGGCTGCGACGCCGTGGTCGTGGTCAACGGCGACTCTCTCTGCCGCTGGCCGATCGCGCGGCTGCTGCGCCGCCATCGCGCCCGGGGAGCGGCGGCGACCCTGCTGTTCGCGGCCGGGGCCCCGCCGGCGCTCTACGGCGGCGGGGTCGCGATCGACCGCGAGGGGCGCGTGGTGAGCTTCCGCCGGGAGTCCCCGGGGGATGGCGCAGCGGCCCCGGCCGGCGGCCCCGGGCCGCGGCTCCGCCGGCGGGTCTTCGCCGGCGCTCACGTCCTCGCGCCCGAGCTCCTGGCGCGCGCCCCGGAGCGCTTCTCGCACGTCGTCCACGACCTCTGGGAGCCGCTCCTCGGCGAGGGGGCGCGGCTCGAGGCGGTGACCACCCGGCGGCCGTGGTACGACCTGGGGACTCCGCACCGGCTCCGCGACGCCGCGATCGAGGGCGGCGCCGGCCTCAAGGCGACCCGCTG
>DATKCC010000249.1:0-2517 GCA_035513375.1 Thermoanaerobaculia bacterium
TTGGCTCGGCTGGAGCCTGCCGCCCCGGTATTCGGGGTTCGGCGCGCTCGCCGGCCACCTGCGCTTCGTCGAGCGGAACTCGCGCAAGCTCGCCCGCGAGATCTTCCACGGCATGATCGTCCACCGCGCCAAGCTCCAGAACAAGCAGGCCTTCCTCTTCCGCCTGGTCGACGTGGCCAACGAGCTCTTCGCCATGGCGAGCTCGGTCTCCCGCGCCCGGGCCCTGGCCGAGGACGGCCACCCGGACGCCGCGAAGGCGGCCGAGCTGGCGGACCTCTTCTGCCGCGGCTCCCGGCGGACCGTCAAGCGGCTGTTCCACGAGCTCTGGCACAACGACGACGTCCTCAAGTACGAGGTGGCCCGGCGGGTCCTCGACGGCGACCACGTCTGGCTCGAGGAGGGGATCGTGGAGCTGACCGGAGCGTGGGAGGCGGACCGCCCCGAGCCGAATCTCCCGGTGACGGCTGACTCCAGCCGCCCGGCGCCGGTCGGGAGAGACTGACGGGCGAAGCCCGTCATGCGCGCCGTCATTCCATCCGGCGATCGGGTGATGGCGGCGTCAGCGGCAAGATCGTGGTCCGCCTGGTGACCGAGGGGTCGTGAGCGGCTCGGGGAGCCAGCGGGGCGGGCTCGCGCTGGTCCGCTCCGAGCCTACGTCCGCCGGCGCCCCGAGAAGATCAGGATCAGGATCACCACCACGAACACCAGCGCGATGAGGATCCAGAAGGGGTCGGCGTACCAGACGGTGTCGGAGTCGGCCTCGGCCTCCGGCTCGGCATCCTCGATCGGGGGGAGCTCGGTCGCGACTGCGGGGATCTCGACCTCGATCTCGGTCTCTTCGGCCGGGGGCTGGTCCGCGGGGAGCCCCTCCGGCTCCTCCGGGATGCGCTCGGCCGGAGGCTGCTCGGGCGGCGCCGGGAAGGGCTGTGGCCGGGGCTCCGGCTCCTGCTCGGGGATCTCTTGCGCCGCCCCGGCGGCGATCGCCTCGGCTTCGTGGAGCGCCGGCGCCAGAAGGGCGAGGTGGGCGGTGGCGAGGGGGAGCTCGGCGCCGGCCAGGACGTGGTCCGAGGCGGCGGAGTCGGCGGGGATGGCGAAGGCGAACAGGACCGGCAGGAGCCAACCGGCCCACAGATTGCGTTTGCTCATGGTGTTCCCCTCTCTGGACCCGCCCGAGCGGCCGTCCGCGGCCGCGGCGGGTCCTCGCGAGAAGCCAGCAGCAAGGCGCGTGCCGAGGCGACGGTCCGCGCTCCTCCGCCCGGGTGGACGGGCCGGGGATCTGCGGTACAGTGCCGGCCCGTGAGCGCCTCCCGCAAGCACCCCCGGTTCCGGACCCTCGACACCGAGCCCTGGAACGGCGAGCCCCCGGTCGAGCTCCTCATCGAGCGCCCCGAGACGCCGGCCGAGCTGTTCTACGTCCGCAACCACGCTCCGGTGCCGGAGGTCGACCCCGAGAGCTACCGGTTGAGTGTCGAAGGGCTGGTCCGCCAGCCCCTCTCCCTATCGCTCGACGAGCTCCGGCGGGACTTCCGCCACGCCGAGGCGGCCGTGACCCTACAGTGCGCGGGCAACCGGCGGGACGAGCTGATTCGCGTCCGTCCGGTGCCGGGCGAGACCGCTTGGGGCGCCGGCGCGATCAGCCACGCCCGGTGGCGGGGAGTGCCGCTCGCCGCGGTCCTGGCTGCCGCCGGGGTCACGGAGGGTGCGGCCCATGTAGCGTTCGCCGGGCTCGACCAGGTGGAGAAGCGGGGAGAGCGCTTCCCGTTCGGCGGCTCGATCCCGCTGGCGAAGGCCTTGGCGTCGGACGGCTGGGTCGGCGGCCCGGGCGGCGTGCTCCTCGCCTGGGAGATGAACGGCGCGCCTCTCCTCCCGGAGCACGGCTTCCCGCTCCGGGTCGTCGTCCCGGGCTACATCGGCGCCCGAAGCGTCAAGTGGGTGGGCTCGATCCGGGTGCAGGAGGAGCCTTCGGACAACCACTACCAGGCCCGCGCCTACAAGCTCTTCCCGCCGCACGTGGGCCCGGAGGACGCCGACTGGTCCCGGGGGCTCATGCTGGGGGAGCTGTCGCTGACGTCGGTGATCGGATCGCCCCTGGACGGTGAGGAGCTGGCGGCCGGCCGGGTTCTGGTCCGCGGCTACGCCATGGCCGGCGGCGACCGCACCGTCGAGCGGGTAGAGCTGACGGCCGACGGCGGCCTGAGCTGGACGGTGGCGGAGCACGACCCGGCGCCGCCGGGGGTCTGGTCCCTCTGGCAGGCCTCGCTCGAGCTGCCGGCGGGCGGCTGCGAGCTCGCCTGCCGCGCCTGGGACTCGGCCGCCAACACCCAGCCCGAGCGGGTCGAGCCGCTGTGGAACTTCAAGGGCTACATGAACAACGCGTGGCATCGGGTGAGGGTCGTGGTTACCGGGTGAAGGGCGGGCCGAGGTTCCCGTCCTTCGGGACGGCGCGGCGTTTTGGGTGAAGGGGACGGTTGGCCGCGCCTCGGTTGCGGCTCGACGCGGGGCGTTCGGTGGTGAAGG
>DATKCC010000250.1:0-4558 GCA_035513375.1 Thermoanaerobaculia bacterium
AACCAACGCCGGGGGGAGGAAGCCCGACCGACCGGGTCCGCAGTGCCCGCCGCCGCCCGCTGTCCGGCGGCCCGGGCACCGCGACCACCGCCTCCCGGCGGGAGGAGCGCCATGCCGGATCGCAAGCCCGCGGCAGCCGACGAGCCCCGACCGTCCCACGAGAGGACCCGCTCCTTCGCCGAGATCCTCGACGCCGAGCTCCACGAGATCCGCACTCTGCGGGAGCTCCGCGGCCAGGAGCCCGAGCCCTTTCGCGGCGACACGCCCATCGAGCGCGCACACGACGCGAACCTCCTCGGCCTCTCGTTCTCCGGCGGCGGCATCCGTAGCGCCACCTTCAATCTGGGGGTGATCCAGGGCCTCGCCCGCCTCGGGCTCCTCTCGCGGTTCGACCTGCTGTCGGTCAACTCGGGCGGCGGCTACATCGGCGGCTGGCTTGGCGCCTGGATCCGGCGGCGCGGGATCGCCAGCGTTACCCGCGAGCTCGCCCGGGACGCCTGCCGCGACGACGCGCCGCCGGAAGCGCTCAGGGCTCCGGCGGCCACGAGCGCACCGCAGCCCTCCGAGGGCCACGAGCGCAAGGGCGCGGTCGAGGAGGGGCAGGCGGTCGAGGCCGGCCCGGTGCGGTTCTTGCGCCGGTTCAGCAACTACCTGACGCCGCGGGTCGGGCTGTTCACCGCCGACACCTGGACGGTGGTCGCGACCTACGCCCGCAACCTGTTGCTAAACCTCGCGATACTGGTGCTGCTCCTGGGGTTGATCCTGCTGTCGCCGCGGCTGCTCTTGCTCCTCGCGCGCGCCCTCGAGGGAGCCGGCGTCCTCGACCTCATCCGCTGGGCGGTCGTCTTCCTCGGGTTCGCCATCTTCTGGATCGGCCTCAGCCTCGCCCAGATCTTCCTGCAGCAGGCGCGGGACTGGCCCTGGTTCGCCCGCCAGGGCTGGGTGCAGGCCCTCGTCGTGGTGCCGCTCTTCGCCTCGGCCTGGTTCGGAGCCCTGTGGCTCTGGCATGGCGAAGCCGGAGCTCTGGCCGAGCGCGGCGAACCGGGGGACCTCGCGCTCGCCGAATGGGCGACGCGGCACGTTCCCGGCTATGCGGCGACCGGGCTGACCGGGCCCGAGCACGAGGTCGTGGCCTGGGCACTGCTCACCGCGGTCCTCTACAGCGGGTTGTGGCTGGTGGCGGGCGCGGCCTACGCTCTGGTAGGCAGCTTACGCAAGGCCCCGCGGCCTCCTTACGCCCGAAGGGTGTGGACCGCGGTGCTGCTGGGGGCGCCGTTCGCGGGGGCGGTGGGCGGGGCGCTCATCTGGGTGCTGACCCTGATCGCCAGCGGCCTGGAGGGTGGGCTCGCCGACCTGGGCTACCGGGGCGAGTGGCACCTTCTCCACATCAACGTCTGGAAGGCGCCTTCGATCATCCTGGTGTTCATGCTCACCGGTTTCGTCCACACCGGGCTCATGGGTCGGGCGTTCCCCGAGGCGCTCCGCGAGTGGTGGAGCCGCCTCGGGGCGTGGATGCTGATCTACGCCATCACTTGGCTCGGCCTGTTCGGGGTCGCCCTCTACGGGCCGATCCTGCTGGTGATCCTCGGCACGGTCGCCGCCGGCGGGCTGAGTCTCGGGTGGCTCGGCTCGACGGTGGCGGGCGTCATCGTCGGCCGGGAGCGCGAGCCGGCGAAGGAAGGGGAGAGACCGAGCTGGTGGCGCCGGCTGGTGATCGCGGTGGCGCCGCAGATCTTCATCGTCGGCATGCTGGCGCTGGTCGCGCTGGGCCTGCACGCGATCCTCCGGCCGCCCGCGGTCGCCGGCGCGGTGGCGGCGGCGCCTGCCGCGGTCGCGGCGCCGGCCGGTCCAGGGGCCGCTCTCGATCCCGGGGAGAGCCCGCAGGCCGAGGCGGCGCCGGGCCCGGGAGCGCCGGCGCTGGCCTGCGGCTACTTCTGGCCGCCCAGGGGGACCGAGCCGAGGGAGATCCTCCGCTGCCACACCGAGCGGATGTGGGAGGGCACCCGGACCGGCGCGACCCTCGGTCTGCTCGGCCTTCTCGCGGTGCTGTCCGTGATCCTGTCGTGGCGGGTGGACATCAACGAGTTCTCGATGCACCTGTTCTACCGCAACCGGCTCATCCGAGCCTACCTGGGCGCCTCGAACGAGCGGCGCCAGCCGCAGCCCTTCACCGGGTTCGATCCCGGCGACGACGTGGCGCTCGCCGACCTCGCGCCGACCCGCGGCTACGACGGCCCGTATCCGATCCACAACGCGACCCTGAATCTGGTCGCGGGCAAGGAGCTCGCCTGGCAAGAGCGCAAGGGGGCCGCCTGGATCTTCACCCCCCTCGAGAGTGGCTTCGACGTCTACGCCGGGGAGGGCAGCGCCAAGCTCGAACCCCACGGCTACCGGCCGACAGACGGCTACCGGGAGACGCCTCGGGGCCTCACCCTCGGCACCGCGATGGCGATCTCGGGCGCCGCGGCGAGCCCCAACATGGGCGAGGGCTCGACGCCGGCGATGGCCTTCCTGCTGACCGTCTTCAACGTCCGCCTCGGCTGGTGGCTTGGGAACCCGCGGCACAAGCGGACCTGGTTCCGGATGGGACCGCTGGTTGGCGCCTTCGCCCTGCTCTCGGAGCTCTTCGGCCACACCAACGAGGAATCGCGCTACGTCTACCTCTCGGACGGCGGGCACTTCGACAACTTGGGCCTCTACGAGCTGATCCGCCGGCGCTGCCGGCTGATCGTCGCGACCGACGCTGGCGCCGACGCTGAGCTGACCTTCAAGGATCTCGGCAACTCGATCCGCAAGTGCTGTACCGACTTCGGGGTCGAGATCGATCTCGACCCAGGGCCGATCCGCAAGGACCCCGTGACCGGCGAGAGCCGCTGGCACTGCGCTGTCGGTACGATCCACTACGGCGCGATCGACCCCGGGGCGCCGCCGGGGACGTTCGTCTACTTCAAGGCCTCGCTCACCGGCGACGAGCCGGTCGACGCCCAGGCCTACTCGAGCGCCCACGAGGCCTATCCCCATGAGCCGACCTCGGACCAGTGGTTCTCGGAGTCGCAGTTCGAGAGCTACCGCAAGCTCGGCGAGCACGTGGCGCTGAAGGTCCTGGGCGCAGCGGGCGACCGACCCGACCGCCTCGCCTGGGCCGCTCTCGGCGACGGCCTCAGGCAGGCCTGGAAAGTGGAGGAGCCGAAGGGGGCGTAGGGTGCGGCCCTGCCGCTCCGATCGCGGCTACGGGGCGCGCGGCGCGGGCTCGATCCACCGCAGGAACCACTCGAGGTTGCGCCGCATCACCTCGCGCTGCAGGAGAGGCTCGACCATGACGTGGCCGCCGCGGGGGTAGACGTCGAGCTCCACGGTCTTGCCGAGGGCCGTGAGGGCGCGGTACCACTTCCACGCGCCGGCGACCGGAACCCGCGGGTCGCGCTCGCCATGCTGAAGCAGGAGCGGCGTCGTCACCCGCTCGACGAAGGTGAGCGGTGAGTGCGCCGCATAGGAGTCCCGGTTCTCCCAGGGCTCGCGGAAGTAGTGGGCCATCAGCTCACCGCCGTCGGGGATCAGGCGGGCGTCGGTCAGATCGCTGATTCCGGCGGCGGCGGCGGCGGCCTTGAACCGGCCGGTCTGGGTGACCACCCAGTTGGTCATGTAGCCGCCGTAGGAGGCGCCCATCATGCCCAGGCGATCGGGGTCGGCGACGCCGCGCTCGATCATGGCGTCGACCCCGGCCATGATGTCCCGGTAGTCGCCTTCCCCCCAGGAGTCGACGATCGACCGCTGGCCCGCCTCACCGTAGCCCGCGCCGCCGCGCGGCATCGGGAAGAGCACCGCGAAGCCGGCGCTCGCCATCGCCTCGGTCGGATAGGGATCGACCTGACCGACGGCGTGCATGAACTGCGGGAAGAGCCCGTGGGTGACACCCCCGCCCGGGCCGCCGTGGGCGTAGACCAGGAGCGGCAGGCTCCGGCCCGGCCGCCACCCCGGCGGCGTCAGCAGGAGCCCCCAGATCTCCATCCCGTCGAAGGAGCGCCAGGCGACGGGGCGCAGATCGCCGAGGGCGAGCTCCCGGAGCTCCGGGTTGACCTCGGTGAGGATCCTCGCCTGCCCGCTCGCCGTATCGAGCACCGCGACCTCCCCCATCGTCCGCCCCTCGACGGTGCGATAGGCGAGGCGGCGGCCGTCGGCGCTCAGGCCGAGCGAGTAGGTCACAGCCGCTCCGGAGGTCACCGGCTCGGCGCGGCCGTCGGCGAGCGTTAGGCGGAGGATCGGCTGCTCGAACATCCGCTCCCGGCGGCCGAAACTGCCGTCGTTCGCCTGGAGGAAGATCGATCGGCTGTCGCCGGACCAGGCGAGCTCGTTGACCCAGGCGTCGTCGAGCAGGAATCGCCGCGGCGCGCCGCCCTCCGCCGGGACGACCGCCAGGCTCCGGGGGGCCATGATGTCGAACCGGCCGCCGGTCGAGATGAAGGCGATCGAGCGGCCGTCCGGGGAGAACCGCGGGCCGCGGTTCATGCCGCCGCCATCGACCACCACCCGCGGCGCGCCCCCCGCCGAGGGCACGGCG